>CAMZKF010000068.1 GCA_947311095.1 uncultured Flavobacteriales bacterium | reverse complement strand
TGTTTTTTTAATTATATTTACGTTCTATACTATTACGATTTAAACAAGTTACTTGATTATGATTAAATATACTACACTTTTATTTTTATTTTCAGCTCTATATTTCACCTCTTTTTGTCAGCAAGATTTAGAAAAACAAATCGTTAGAGATCCTGTTTTTACTGCTGATATTGTTGACGACATTTATGGTATAACTTATTATGAACCTTTAAACCTTGCATTGAATGGAGATTCGACTCGAATGAAACAAGGCTATGCTGTAAATGGATGGATTGAAGATTTTTATCAATCTGGACAAAAAATACATCGAGGTTTTTATATTGACGGGCAGTTGAAAATTTACAAAAATTATTACCCTAATGGAAATGTAGAGAGAGAATTTACAAACATTGATAATTTTCGTTCTAAAGCTACATTGTATTATGACAATGGAAATATAAAATCACAGGTAAAATATATAGAAGGTTATCCTAAATTGTGGATTGATTATTATAAAAATGGTAAAATGGAATACTATGAGGAATATCATAGAGGCTTAGTTTATCATATTGCTAAGCGATCATTTTATGAAAATGGAGAGCCCTCTTCTTTATTTGAATTAACGAGTAAGAAAAAGCTAACTTACAGTTTGGAGGAATACTACAAAGATGGAGGAATCAAACTAAAAGGACATTTACGATACAACAAACAAAATTTTGATTACCAACGTGAAGGAACTTGGATTTACTACAATGAAGACGGTTCTGAAGAAAAAGAAGAAAAATATAAAGACGGTAAACTCGTAAAATAATGCCGTTAATAAAAACCGTCAATAACAAAACACCTCAACTAGGAGAAAAATGTTACCTATCTGAAAACGCTACCATTATTGGAGATTTGACTACAGGAAGCCAATGTAGTTTTTGGTTTAATAGTGTGGTTAGAGCAGATGTTAACAGTATTACTTTCGGCAACAAGGTTAACGTTCAAGATGGCGCTATTGTTCATTGCACCTACCAAAAATATCCGACGACAATAGGAAATAATGTATCTATTGGTCACCGTGCAATTGTTCATGGTTGCACTATAAAAAACAATGTATTGATAGGAATGGGAGCTATTATAATGGATGCTTGTATTGTAAACGATAATGTTATTATTGCTGCAGGAGCTATTCTCACACAAGGAACAGTAGCTGAAGAAGGGTATATTTATGCTGGTATTCCAGCTAAAAAGCTAAAAAAGGTAAGCCCTCTACTTCTAGAAGGTGAAATTGAACGAATAGCAGATAATTATATAAAGTACGCTAACTGGTATCGCTAGTTTTCTAAAACTTCTACCCTGTATATAATAGGAGTATAAGGAGGTACTATTTTGCTTTCGCTTCCAAACCCCAAATAAGAAGGCACTAAAATTTCAGCTTTTTGTCCTTTATTTAAATTTAGCAATCCTATTTTTAAGCCTTCTGCCATTTGACCTTCTCTTCCTATTTGAAATTCATCGGGAGAATTATTTTTATAAGTACTATAAAAAACAGAATTATTGATAAATGACGCTGTATATTGAAGTTTTATAATGTCGTTATTTTTTATTTTTTCACCCAAACTATTTGTTTTTGTTTTTATATAAACTCCTCCTACTTCTAAAATAGAATCTTTGTTGTCTTTTCTCCATTTAGCCAACAAACTACCAATATCTTTCAATTCTTTTAATTCTAATAATTCTCTGTCTCCTTCAATGCGTTTTTTTATATTGTTTTTGATTTTCTATATCTAATAATCTAATTGTAATCTCAATGTCGTCTTCTTTATTTAAAAAATAAGGAATTTTAGAGGTGTTTAAATAATCTTCATAAAAAGTAAGAGCATTTATAAAAAAAGAAACACTATCTCCTTTTTGCAATAAATAAAATGCTTCTTCAATGCCTCCTAGATGTTTTTGTTTTCCTATTTTAATTACTTCAACTCCTGTTGGACTTGTTTTTTTTGAAGAATAGAAAACAGAATCTTTAATGGTTTTCCACTCCATAAAAACAGAGAGGTAGTCGCCTTGTTTAGGCGATATACCTTCGCTATTAATATCGTGATATTTATATTTCAATCCATGTTCGGTTGTGTAAAACTCAGGGGTTTCCCTTCCACACGAAAGTACAATAAATAATAACGGAACTATATATTTCATTTTAAGTGTAGTAAATTTATATCATATAAAACGGGAGATAAAGGAGGTATTTTATCTAAGTCTCCAACTAATCCGTGTGCCAAATAATGCGGCAAAATAACATAGGCTCTTTCTCCCTCTCTCATATAAGTAAGCGCTTCGTGAAGTCCCGATTCTACATTGTCCATTTCTATGATAACGTCTTCTGATTTTCCTTTAGCTGAAGAATAGCATAAGGTTGTATCGGCATTCAACAATCTAATTTCATATGTAATTGTAGCTACATCTCCTGTTTTAGCTTTTTTTCCAGAGGGATTTTGTTTGTATATTTTATAATATATCCCTGTTTCTGTTCTTTTAGGATTCCAGTTTCTACGTTCAACAAAACGCTTGATTTTATACGCTTCGTCTTTCGTCCATAATTGACTCAATGCGATAGATTCTTTTACACTAATATTTTTAGGGTTGGAAGGTTGTTCTTCTATCTTTCTATTTTCTTCGTTTAGAGTGTTTGAAGTGCAAGAATAAAGCATTAAAACAAATAACGTAATTGCAAAATAATTTTGAAATAACTTGACTATTGAGTTATTAAATTTATTGATTTTAAAATTATTATAAAATAATTTAATTTTAGTCATAATAAGATTATTGTTTGACAAAGATAAAAAAGTTAGAATATTACTGCTCTAATTTAAACTATATTTAAATCGGATTTGTTGAAAAACATAAATTATAATACCTGTTTAGCATATATCTTCTCTTTCTAAATGTACTTTAAGATTTTTCTTAATGTAAAAAAAGCTTGAATATTCGACAATTCAAGCTTTTTGGGGTATTATTTGAAACGAAGGTTAAAGTAAAAATAGATTTGCTTTTCGATTTCAGTATCTTATCTATTATCTACTTCTTCAACTCCTGGGTGTTTTGCTTTTACCCAAGTAAACTTACTTGAGTTAATGGTTGCATTTGGAGTTAGTTTTATAATTTGAAATTGTATCGCTACGTTTTCTTTTGTTTTTATTTTTATTTTTAATAAACGATTTTTTGCTTCATCTATTTTAAGAATTACGGTGTGATATTTACTTTCTTTAGGGTTTGATGGATATAGTCTTATTTCTGTAATGCCGTCTTTAGTCCCAAAATGTTTATACTTAAAATTTTTATCCCAAATGGTCATTAATTCTGAAGGGTTTATTCCTCCGTCTATATCTTCTACGGCATCGATGTAACATTCGTTGTCGTCTTTAGAATGTGTCCATACTGACTCCCCATCGCTATATACGTCTCTATCTTCGGTTGTGTAGAAAAAGTTTTTTCCTTTTACGTAAGCTTTTCCTGTTTGTGTTTCGTTTAAATCAGCACTTTTAATGGTTAATTTAAAGTCAATAATCATTGAGTTATAGTTTTTTAGTTCTTTTCCCAATTTATCCAACACAACTTTAGCTTTTTTGTCTTTCTCTTCTGTGTCCTGCGCTAGTATTCCAAATCCTAGGAATAATCCAACTAATAATATACTTAATTTTTTCATAATTCTATGTTTTCAAAATTGAGTCGAATACCTCTTGTTTTATGAATTGGTACAACCCTTATTTAATTGTTTAATGCCTTATTGAAATAACTATGCCAAAATTAACTTTTTAATTTATGTTATACTAGTATTCTCTAAAAAAAGGTTGTTTCACTCAAACTAAATAACTTATCTATTTAGTTGCGTTAGAGATAATAGAGGTAGCTTTTTATTTTTTAAAGATTAGTTAAACTTAGTCAAAAAGAGCGATTTTATGAGCTCCTTTTGGACTTAGTGTACTTGTTAAAAAAACAAAAACTACAAACGGATAGCTCGTTTAAACGCCCTAAAATACCTAAGCTTCTTCTTTTAAAATAGAGACCTTAAATTTTTTGTCCATTTTTAAATATTCTAGCTTTGTACTTTTTCCTATTCTATATCTATTTCTCGACTTTCCTTCTTCTATTAAACTTTCCATATCTCTCGACGAAAGAATAATATTTTTATATTTAAAAGGTAATTTGAATTTACAGCCATTGCTCCAATCACTGCACCCCCATGCTGAATTGCCTCTAATAACGGTTCCTTTGTTGCATTTTGGACAAATGGTTGGCATTTTTTCTATCGGTTGTTGCTTGACTTCGTGTACTAGAAGGTTGACCATTTCAAAGAGTTCTTTTTTAAACTCCTCTACCTTATATTCTCCTCTTTCTATTTTTCGCAATTTACTTTCCCACTGCCCTGTCAACTCAGCTGACTTTAGCAATTCATTATTTATCAACGATATTAGATGAATGCCTGTTTGAGTGGCTACAATTCTCTTTTTTTCTTTTTTTATATAATTTCTACGGTTTATCGTTTCTATAATATTTGCTCTTGTGGAAGGTCTTCCAATTCCATTTTCTTTCATCAAATCCCTCAACTCATCATCGTCCACTTCTTTACCTGCCGATTCCATTGCTCTCAATAGTGTTCCTTCGGTATAGTAAGAGGGTGGTCTTGTATGTTTTTCTTGTAATTGAGGTTTGTGAACTCCTTTCTCTCCTTTTTCAAAAGTGGGCATTAATTGTTCTTTCTTATCGTTTTCTTCACTTTTGTTTTTATCATCTTCAAAAACAATTCGCCATCCTTTATCTAATATCTGTCGTCCTGTTGCTTTAAAATTAACTTCTAAAATTTTTCCTAAAACAGTTGTATTGCTGACAATACAATCGGGATAAAAAACGGCTATAAAACGCCGAGTAATCATATCGTAAATTTTCTGTTCCTGAGGACTTACACCAGAAGGAGTAACACCTGTGGGGATAATTGCGTGGTGATCTGTTACTTTTTTATTGTCAAATACTTTTTTTGATTTTCTGAGCTTTTTTCCTTTTAACTCATCTGTAAATCGTGAATAATAGGTTAGTTTTTCTAATATCGCTGGTATTTTTGGATAGACATCATCTGGTAAAAACGTGGTATCTACCCTTGGATAAGTGACTAGTTTTTTTTCATACAACCCTTGAATTGTATTTAGCGTTTCTTCGGCAGAAAGTCCTATTTTTTTATTTGCTTCTACTTGCAACGACGTTAAATCAAACAATCTTGGAGGTAATTCTTTTCCTTCTTTTTGGGTATAGCTAACAACTTCAAAATCTTCTTCTTCTATTGATTTTATAAATGCTTCTCCTTTTTCTTTTTCTGAAATTTTACCTTTGGTACTCGAAAATAAAACGTCTCTGTAAACGGTTTTTAATTCCCAATAGGTAGAAGACACAAAATTGTCTATTTCCAGTTGCCGCTTGACAATCATAGCTAATGTTGGTGTTTGAACTCTACCAACTGAGAGAACTTGTCCTTTTTTTGCAAACCTAAGGGTAAACAATCGTGTTGCATTCATTCCCAACAACCAATCTCCTATTGCTCTAGAAGCTCCTGCGGCGTATAAATTATCATATTTAGAACCTTCTTCTAAGTTTGCGAATCCTTCTTTTATAGCTTCTTCGGTTAGCGATGAAATCCAAAGTCTTTTAAGTGGTTTTGTACTTTTAGCTTGTGCTAGTACCCAACGTTGTATTAACTCTCCTTCTTGCCCAGCATCGCCACAGTTTATGACTTCTTTGCATCGTTCTACTAATCCTTTTATGACGTTAAATTGTTTTTGAACGCCACTATCACCTTTTACTTTTATTGCAAATTTAGCAGGAATCATGGGTAAAGTATCAACGTCCCAATATTTCCATTTTTCAGTGTATTCCTGAGGTTCTTTTAAGCCACATAAATGTCCAAATGTCCAACTTACATAATATCCATTTCCTTCATAATACCCATCCATACGTGTTTTAGCACCTAATATTTTAGCTATATCTTTTGCTACACTTGGTTTCTCGGCTATACAAAGTTTCATGCTTTTATTGTTTATTTTAGATTATTTCTTAGAGGTTGAATTTTATAGTTTTAAAAATTTAACTTTATTTCTCTAAAATTTCTTTTATGTTTGGCTTAAAATACTGATCTGATTTTAGAACTTTACCGTCTTCTCTATAAATAGGATTACCATCTTTATCTAATTTAGACATGTTACTGCGTTGTATTTCTGTAAATACTTCTTCTATTTTATCTTGCAGTCCATGTTTTAGCATTGTTCCACACAAAATATAAAGCATATCTCCACAAGCATCTGCTATTTCTACTAAGTCTCCGTTTTGTGCAGCTTCCAAGTACTCGTCATTTTCTTCTGCCATGAGTTTATGACGAAGTATGATGTCACTTTTTTTTATACTTGCTATTGGAGCGATTTCGTTACCTATTTTAAATGCTTCGTGAAACGTTTTCACATCATTGATACAATCTTGTAGTAATAATTTTTTCATCTTATTTTTTTTGTGAAATTAATAAAATTTTACAATAATATTTATTCTTAGCAGCATGAATTAAAAACTTATGTCCTCTTAAATTTCAATATACCTCAAATTATACTAATTAAATAATCAAATGCTATTTTTCAATAGCGCATTTCATTATTCAGTTGATATTCCAACTAATATATCTACTCGCTGTCTAATCTACTTTTTCTTTAATTTTTGAAACCAATGAAGATTTTTGAATAATATGATAAGCTTTTAACACGACTTCTTTTATATTATTCGGCATTTCTTTTTCATCTACTTTTATCAAAGCTTTTAAATTTAAATCTCCTCCTACAAAATATTGAAATTGGGTTTGAGCGTTCACAATTATAGTTACAACCGTGACTTTATTGAGCGACTTTAATACTGTTTTTACTTTTCCTTCTTCTTGACTTAAATCTATATTTAATGCCTTACAATTTTCTTTTACTTTAGCGCTATCAACTGTGAGGTACAAACCTTCTACTATATTTTTATCTGCGTGATAAATAATGTCTTCTTTCTTTTCGTTTTTTATTTTTAATTCTAACATACATTCAATTTTATAATCCTTCAAAATTAAGCAAAAAAAAGAGAATGTATTATAAATTAAAACATTCTCTTTTAGTTCTGTTAACATTCTTAACCTAATAACAAAAAAAGCCATTATCAAAATTTGATAATGGCTTTTTGTTTTTTCAAAATAATTAAATTATTTATCCATTTTTGCTTTTAAAGCTGCTAAAGCATCTAAATCTCCTAATGTTGATTTTTCTGCTGCTGCATTGTTAGAAGCTAACGCTTTTCTGTCAGTTCTTTTTCTTGTATCAGCAACTTCTCCCCACATTAATGCATGAGATACTAAGATTTTCTTGTTTTCTTTGTTGAACTCAATAACTTTAAAGTTAGCTTTTTCGTCCATTCCTAAACTAGAACCATCTTCTTTCTTCATGTGTTTAACAGGGCAAAATCCTTCAATTCCGTAAGGCAATGAAATAATACCTGCTTTATCTTTTAATTTGATAACTGTACCTTCATGAACAGAATCTAAAGTAAAGATAGTTTCATAAGTATCCCAAGGATTTTCTTGCAATTGTTTATGTCCTAAACTTAGTCTTCTATTGTCTAAATCTAATTCTAAAACTGTTACATCCATTTCTTGTCCTACTGAACAGAAATCAGAAGGGTGCTTAATTTTCTTTTCCCAAGATAAATCAGAAATATGAATTAAACCATCAATTCCTTCTTCTAGTTCAACGAATACACCGAAGTTTGTAAAGTTTTTAACAACTGCTTTATGTTGAGAACCTACAGGATATTTTTCTTGTATTCCTGCCCAAGGATCTGGCATCAATTGTTTCATACCTAAAGACATCTTACGATCTTCTCTATCTAAAGTTAAAACTTGTGTTTTAACCATATCGCCTACTTTTAAGAAATCATTAGCAGTTCTTAGGTGTTGACTCCAGCTCATTTCTGAAACGTGAACTAACCCTTCAACTCCTGGAGCGATTTCTACAAATGCACCATAATCCGTTAATACAACAACTTTACCTTCGATAGTGTCTCCAACTTTAATGTCTTCACTCAACGCATCCCAAGGGTGAGAAGTTAATTGTTTCAATCCTAAAGCTATACGTTTTTTGTTATCATCAAAATCAAGTATTACCACTTGTATTTTTTGATCCAATTCAACGATTTCTTCTGGATGGTTAACACGTCCCCAAGATAAATCAGTGATATGAACTAGTCCATCAACACCTCCTAAATCAACGAATACACCGTAAGAAGTAATATTCTTAACCGTACCTTCGATAACTTGTCCTTGCTCTAGACCTTTCATTATCAATTTCTTTTGTTCTTCTAACTCAGCTTCAATAAGTGCTTTGTGAGAAACAACAACGTTTTTGAATTCATTATTAATTTTAACAACTTTGAATTCCATGTTTTTACCAACATATTGATCGTAATCTCTAATTGGCTTAACATCAATTTGAGAACCTGGTAAGA
>CAMZKF010000067.1 GCA_947311095.1 uncultured Flavobacteriales bacterium | reverse complement strand
TGTACACGTTCATAATTCACAATATAAAATAAATAAGAAAAATAGATATAATGAAAAATTTATTTACAATTAGTATAGCTCTTTTATTAGGAGGAATGACTTTTGCTCAAGTAGATGCTAGTGAAAAAGAGTTGAGAGCAAAAGCAAAAGGAAGTACAGATTCTACAAAAACTTGGTCAAAAGGAGGTGTTTTTAACCTTGGTTTTGGTCAGACATCATTATCTAATTGGGCAGCAGGAGGATTTAACAGCTATAGTTTTGATGGGTTGTTAAGTTTATACGCTAATCGTACAAAAGGAAAAGTATCTTGGGATAATACATTGGATCTTCAATATGGAGCGATTAATCAATTTGCACAAGGAGCATCAGCTTCCGAGAAAAAATGGATAAAAAATTCTGATAGAATTGAGTTTAACTCAAAAATTGGAATGAAAGCTAGTGGAAAATGGTACTATGCAGGATTATTAAACTTTAGATCGCAAATGGCGCCTGGTTATAACTCGGATAGAACAAGTATTATTTCTGATATTACTTCTCCCGCTTATACCACTATAGCTTTAGGAGGGGATTACAAACTAAGTGCAAATTTCTCAGTATTCATGAGTCCTGTTGCATATAGGATGTTATATGTTTCAAGAAATAATCTTAGAGCAAATTATGGATTCTCAGCAGAAGATATAGCGAAAGATAAACACATGATTAATCAATTTGGAGCTTATTTAAAAGCTAAATATAAAAAAGATAAACCATTTGGATTAGATAACGTAGCTTTTCAAACAGATTTAGCTTTGTTTAGTAATTATATAGAAAACCCTCAAAATGTAGATGTATATTGGAATACTTTAATTTCTTTAAAAGTAAACAAATACATAACAGCTAATATTGGAACTAATTTAATTTACGATGATGATATTACAATTCAAACAACTGAGAAAATAAAAGATGCTAATGGGAACAATACAGGAATGTTTAAAAGAGGTCCTAGAGTTCAATTTAAAGAAGCTTTAACCGTAGGGTTTTCAGCTAAATTTTAAGTTAACTTAAAAGTTTTTTACAAAAAGCGAAACTATTTTTATAGTTTCGCTTTTTTTTGTTCTCAATTCTAGATACTTATTTACCTTTTTCTCAAATAAAAAATAAAAATTTGTACAAATTAAATAGCCTTGTCTTTTTTTCTCACAAGTAATTATTTTATATTTATGTTCGTGAGGTTACTGTCGCTCAGTTGTTTCGGTTTTTATACTAAGAATACGATTTTATAAATACAAAATAAAAAAATGAAAGGCTATCAGGTTTAAGGACATAAAGCATTGAGAAAATTATAAGTATTTTTTTATGTCTTGGAGAAGCTAGTGGGTAAACAATGAAAGTTATGAGGTTCGAGTATAGATAGATTCTCTATTAAAATGTCAAAAGCTTTAGTATATTTTTGTACCTTTATCCTCAAATTTAAAACTATTTAAACATGAGTACAGATAGATACGAAGCACACGATTATTACTTAATGGATGATTTATTGTCAGAAGAACATAAGTTAATTAGAGACTCAGCTAGAGCTTGGGTAAAAAAAGAAGTAAGCCCTATTATAGAAGATTATTATGAAAGAGCAGAGTTTCCAAAACAAATAATACCGGGATTAGGAGCAATCGGAGGTTTTGGACCTTATATTCCAGAAGAATATGGAGGAGCAGGTTTAGATCAAATTTCTTACGGTTTAATTATGCAAGAATTAGAGCGTTGTGATTCAGGATTAAGATCAACGTCTTCTGTTCAAAGCTCTTTGGTGATGTATCCCATTTGGAAATTTGGTTCTGAAGAACAAAAAATGAAATATTTACCAAAATTAGCGACAGGAGAATTTATCGGTTGTTTTGGTTTGACAGAACCTGACCACGGTTCAGACCCTGGAAGTATGTTGACCAATATAAAAGATATGGGAGATCACTATCTTTTAAATGGAGCGAAAATGTGGATTTCAAATGCTCCTTTTGCAGACCTCGCAGTTGTTTGGGCAAAAAATGAAGAAGGACGAATAAAAGGTTTGATTGTAGAACGTGGAATGGAAGGTTTTGAAACTCCTGAAATGCATGGAAAACTGTCGTTAAGGGCGTCTGCAACAGGTGAGTTAATTTTTACAAATGTAAAAATACCAAAAGAAAATATTTTACCCAACAAAGATGGTTTAGGAGCTCCTTTACAATGTTTGGATAGCGCTCGATTTGGCATTGCTTGGGGTGCGATTGGTTCGGCTTTAGATTGTTATGATTCAGCATTGAGGTATTCTAAAGAACGAATTCAATTTGGAAAACCAATTGCTAGTTTCCAATTAGTACAAAAAAAATTGGCTGAAATGATTACTGAAATTACAAAAGCTCAATTGTTAACATTCCGTTTAGGACAATTAAGAAATGAAGGAAAAGCAACTTCAGCTCAAATATCAATGGCGAAGAGAAACAACGTTAACATGGCGTTAGAAATCGCTCGTGAAGCTCGTCAAATACATGGAGCTATGGGAATTACAAACGAATATCCTATTATGCGTCACATGGCAAACCTTGAGTCGGTGGTTACTTACGAAGGAACACACGATATCCATTTGTTAATTACTGGATTAGATGTTACTGGAATACCTGCTTTTCAATAGTCTAATAAACATATAGTTAGAATAATGAATTGTAAAACACATTATTCTAACTAAATTATGGAGTATTAGCAAGTGTGAAATCTGAAATGTACTTAGGTTGAGATATTGTGTCAAATTCCTAATTAAATTCAAATATAGCTGTGTTAATTCTTCTTATTCTAAATAAAAAAAGCACCTAATATTTATACCTAGATTAACGGGGGATACGTCGTTAATTTTTGGTTATATATTAGGTGCTTTTCTGAAAAAAAATTCACAAATTGATTAATGCTTAATAATCAATTTTTCGGTTTTAATTAATTTACCTTGCTTAGAAATTGAAACAAAATAAACGCCGTTATTGAGGTTAGAAACATCAAGTTTAGAACTCATTAAGTTATTTTTAGTTATAATAGTTTTACCAAGTAAATCTATAATTGAAACATTGTATTGAGCTAAGTTTTCGATATCTAAAACAACTTCATTGTTAGCAGGGTTAGGGTATATTTTAAAATCAATATTACGATAATCGTTTAAACTAGCTGCGCACGAAGTATTTACGTTGTGCATAAAACGACCGTAAAAACTAGCTAAGGTTACACTAGGAGCCGATTCATCAAACCATTCGTACAAGTACAATGAACAACCGTCTTGATTTTGAGGGTCGTGATGTGCTAAAAACCCAGTGGCAGTATCTCCTGGTGAAGAAGCCACTGTCAATACAGTATTGACTTGACCTCCTATAACTAAAACAGGATATGCTCCTTGGTTAACATAAGGGGGACAAGTTACCCAGCAAGTACTGTTTTTTGTTCCTTGTTGAACATCTACTTCCGTTCTTCTACAAGCAAGAGAATAGGTGTTGTTAGAAGTGTTAATGACACTAATAGCTATTTCCATTTCTGTATCAGAAGGAGTTCCGCTAACATCAATTGTAACGTTATTCAAATCGCTACCTGGATGGGAAGGGTCAATCAATTTTAACTGCGCTTGAAAAGTTATTGCTGTTAAGATGATTGAAAAGAGAGTAATTATCGTTTTCATAGTTTTATTTTTTTAGAAACAACAACTAAAATTTTAGTTGTTGTTTCATTGTATTTCAATTATTTCAATACTGTAATTTGTTTTACTTCTGTATTTCCATCTATGTTAATGTTTGCAAAATAGATTCCGTTTTCTAAGCTCGATAAATCTAAAACAATAGCTGAACTACCTTGAGCTCTATTTTTATTGTTTAACACAATTTCTCCCAATGAATTGTAAATTGATATAGAAACTAATGCATTTGTATTTTCTACATTGATAGTCAATAATCCTTTTGTAGGATTTGGATATGCATTTACAACTTGATTTTCATTTTCTTTAATAGAAGTGTTAATTGCATTATGTATTTGAATGTCATCAATAAATAGATCATTACCGTAATCAGAAGTCCCTTTAAAAGCAATCATTACATCACTTTGTCCAGCGTAAGAACTTAAATCGATATAATCAGAAGCCCATTCGTTAGTTTCTGGAAAGAAACGGCTACTTCCATGAGCAGGAGCTGTTTTTAAACTTGTTCCTTGTTTTGAATATTTAGTTGTCCATGTTACACCACAGTCAGTAGAAACTAGTACTTCTAATTTATCATTTTCATTACCAAACTGAGCATAGGCATGATTAAAAGTAACGCTATATTCGTTTCCTGTGCTAAAATCTAGTTTTTCAAAAACAATTTTAGAACTTCCTGATTCGATCGAAAAAAAATCCCAAAAATAGCTTTTATCTGAGTTTCCAAAACCTCCTAAGTTTTGAGATACAGAACTACTCGCTGTATTGTCAATAACAAAAGCATCAATTCTATTAGGATTGTCTGATATGGCATGCATTGGAGACTCATCTCCCAAGCTTAAGCTCTCGAAACCTTCGGTGTGTGTTTCTCCCATAGCTGTTGAAGAAAGTACATTAATGATTGCCGATACTGAATTATTATTAGAATGAGATACTTCTATGTCTGTACTTGTTGCAGTAGTCACAGTGTAAATAAATTGATGACTTCCTGCAGGAAGTGTTACAGCTGGGAATGTAACTGTGTTGTTTGCTCCACTAGCCAAAGCTGTATTAATCGTTTGTGCGACAGGAGCTGCATTACCTAAGGTATATGAAACTTCGTAACTAGTTACAGGGTTACTACCAGGATTAGAAACTGTAATTTCTGGAGTAACATTTCCATCACAATAAGTTGCAGGAGCTTGCATATTTGTTGTTGAGGCTAAATCAACAAGAGAAGAACCCGTAGGCAATATAAAAGTTAAAGGACCTTCAGTTCCTGTAATAATTCCTTGATGACCTTCGGCTAAGAAAGCTACAATTTCTAAATCACCTAATTCATAAGTAATTCCATTCAAATCTGCAGGAATAGTATAGGTATATTGACGTTGAACTAATGTACCTTGAGTTGTAGTGGTAATATCATCTCCCCATTGTCCTGTAATTAAATGG
>CAMZKF010000066.1 GCA_947311095.1 uncultured Flavobacteriales bacterium | reverse complement strand
TTATTAGAGTTTTTATTTTTTTGAAGAAAATTACTTATTTATTAGGTTTATTTCAATTAGGCATTAATTGTAGCTACTTCAGTATTAAGCAAAAAAAAAGCTTCTCAATTTGAGAAGCTTTTTTTTTATTTGAGTTCAATTATTTTTGAACAATCATTTTATTTGTAATTTTTGAATTATCTGTTATAACAGAATAGTAATAAATTCCTGAGCTTAATTCATTTGCATTAATAATAGCTGTATGAACACCAGTAGTTAAATTACCTAAGTTATTAGAATTGATTATTTTCCCTGTTACATCAGTAACTTCTATAGAAACATTACTAGCATTAGCTAATGAAAAGTTTACAGTAGTAGTGGAAGTAAAAGGATTTGGATAATTATTAACAAAAGTAACTTCGCTGTTTTCTTTTATACTTACACCATAATCAGACATATTCATTCTTACCATAGGAGTACTTGTTACATAAAACCATGTTAGAGCACCCTGCGTATTTTCTGTGTAAACGTGAGAAGTACCAGGTCTTGAAGAACCAGCGGTTGCAACTGCAAACTTAGTTCCTGCACCTCCATAAGTTTCTACAACTGCTTCATAAGTTTTTCCTGCTTCTAAAGCGTAAGGAGCTGAAGATAAATGTAACGATATTGTTGCGTTACTTGATACGTCAGAAGCTGTGATATTGTATTCCGAAGAAGCATCAACTTCTGCATATGTAGCTGGAGCATTTTGAGCGTAAGTTACTTCGTATAATTTAACCAATACCGTAGAACCAGCATCTGAACCATTACCAACTACAAAATCAATAGAATATAAATCTTGGTTTGCATAAATATCAAATGTATTTCCTATACTATGTGCATCCTCTCCTTGAGAAAATGAACCAGACATAGTTCCGTTATCTCTTTGGTAAATGTCTCCTCCTACTTCAAAGCTGTCACCTACTAGAGTATTGTTAGCCATTACATCGTCAGTTGAATCACTAGTTAAAGTCCAAGTAAAACTATATGTTCCAGCTCCTGATGGAGTAAATGGTGTTTCTACTTCAATTGTAGAATCAGTAACACCAGCAGCTAAATCAACACCAGCAGCACTTGTTCCATTATATGTTCCGCTATTAACATCAACTGATAATAATACATTTTTAGCTTCATTATTTCCTCCATTAGTAACAAAATTAGCAAATGTAATAGGCGCTATTTGTGTTTCTGGAAGTTTGTAATAATGATTAAACACCCCATTTCCTGCAGACCCCCAAATACTACCGCTTACTTGAAGATCGTTATCTGGTAAAGTAACTAACGCTACATCATCTATAAACCATCCAAAAGTTGTCCAAGCTCCTAAAGCGGGGTCACTAGGAAAGTTAGAAGTCCAAGAAAATCTAATTGTTACGTTATTAGGTGCACTTGCTATCTCATCAGAAATATTAACGCTTATTTTTTCTGGATTTGCATAATATGCAGATGGATTATTCCCAACAAAAGTAGTTTTATCATTATTGTCGTAAACTGTGGTATAAGTAACCCCATCAACACTAACTTGAACTTCTTGCAAATCGTTAAATTTAGCTCCATACTGTTCAAACTCTAAAAGAACTAAGTTTGATCCAGATGTTAAAGTTGTTACATCTATTGGTGTTGCAGTTGTTAAGGTGTAAGTTACATTAATAGCTTGGTCATCATTGTTGTAGTTTCCGTTATAAACTTCCGCTACATTTCCACCTGAAGTAGATGTCATTCCGCCTGAAAATCCAGACCACCAAGAGTTTACTGTAGTTCCAATGTTCCAACCAAATGGTGTAGTTTGGCTTGCGTTATCTACAGTCCAATCAGCTGCGTTAGAAAAGTCATTAGACCATACCGTAGTCCCTAATGCTTTTTCCATATTTGCACTAGGAGCTTTACCAAAGCTACCGTTGTCATTGAAGTGATTGACAGCGGATTTTAGTTGTCCAAAAGTACTTCCAACTACTAAAGTTGACATTGCCAACAAAGAGTAAATTTTTTTCATAATTTTTTATTTTAATTAATAATTCTATGTAGCAAAATAACAAAAAAAAAAGCAAATAGTTGCCTATTTGCCTTATTTTTTTTTATCAGCCTTGTTTTTAAGAAGCTTATCCTTTAATTTGCTACTTCACTCATGAATTTTATGCGCATTATCCTTAATTCTTCTTCCGAATAATCTTCGTCAAATTCTTCAAATGCTTCTTTTATAGAGTCTGTTTCTGCATCTTCCATAAAATATTCAAATATTTCTTCTTGAGATTCTTCATCTAGCATATCATTGATGCAATAGTCTAAATTTATTTTTGTTCCTGAAGAGACTATAGCCTCTAACTCAGTTAATAGTTCGTCGTATTTTATTCCTACTCCTTTAGCAATGTCTTCAAGTGGTAGTTTTCGGTCAATATTCATAATAATATTGACTTTAGAACCACTTTTCTTAACTACTGATTTTACTATAAAATCTTGAGGACGTTCAATGTTGTTTTCTTCTACATATTTGATAATCAATTCTAAAAAAGGGTTGCCATATCTGGCAGCTTTTCCTTTCCCTACCCCTTGTATTTGTAATAATTCTTCTTTTGTAATAGGATATTGAATAGTCATGTCTTCAAGTGAAGGGTCTTGAAAGACTACAAATGGAGGAACTTCTTTTTGCTTAGCTATTTTTTTTCTTAATTCTTTTAGCATTCCAAATAGAATCGTGTCCATTGCGTTTCCGCTTTTTTGATTCAGTATTATATCATCTTCGGAGTCGTCCAAGAAATCTTTTTCTTTTATCAATTCGAATGAAACAGGTTTTTTTAGAAATTCTTTTCCTTTGTCTTTTAGGAATAAAGTACCATAACTTTCTATTTCTTTTCCTACCAATCCATTTACGATAACTTGTCTTAATACTGCGTTCCAATGTGCAGCCCCTTGTTCTTTTCCTTTTCCAAAAAATGGATTTTCGGTATGCTTATAGGTTGTTATTGCCGCATTGGTATTTCCGACGAGTAAATTTACAAAATGATTAACCTTGTGTTTTCCTACAACAGAGTCTATTGTTTTTAAGACTAATGTAACATCGTCTTTTCCTTCAAATTTTTCTTTTGGGTGTCGAGAGTTGTCGCACATATCGGCTCCTTCTCCGTTTATTTCGTCAAATTCCTCTCCAAAATAATGGAGTAAAAATTTACGTCTATTCATACTTGTTTCTGCATAGGCTGCGACTTCTTGCAACAGTTGCATTCCAACTTCTTGTTCAGAAATGGGTTTTCCGTGTAAGAATTTCTCTAATTTTTCTACATCTTTATAGCTATAAAAAGCTAAGCAATGACCTTCTCCTCCGTCTCTTCCTGCTCTTCCTGTTTCTTGATAGTAGCTTTCCAATGATTTTGGAATATCGTGATGAATTACAAATCTTACATCAGGTTTGTCTATTCCCATTCCAAAAGCAATAGTAGCTACAATTACATCTGCGTCTTCCATCAAAAACATGTCTTGATGTTT
>CAMZKF010000065.1 GCA_947311095.1 uncultured Flavobacteriales bacterium | reverse complement strand
TAATTATGAAAAAAATTATACTTATAGGGTTTACCTTATTTATTGCAAATTTAGGTTTTTCTCAACTAGACGACAACACCAACAATGTTAAAAATTTTAGATTTGGATTAAAAGGAGATTTAAATCTTGGCTGGTTGAAACCAGAAAATGAAAAAAAGTTTGAAAGCAACGGCGCTGGTTTGGGTTATGGTTGGGGAGCTCAAATAGAATACCGACTAAATAAGACGGCTTCGATTGTATCGGGATTCAATATTCAAACAACAAGAGGTAAGATAAAATACAACCTTAGTTCTACTGAAGATTCTGTGATTTATATTTTAGATAAGGACGAATCTTTTGTTTCTGTTGATACAACTTCTATAATGGAATCATTATTACCAGGTAGTAAAAACAGTTCGTATTTTTTACAAAACAGAAAATTTAAATTTACTTATGTAAATATTCCTGTTGTATTAAAAATGAAAACAAAAGAGATTGGTTACTTTACTTACTATGGCCAATTTGGTCTCAACCTAGGAATAAGAACAAAAGCTAGGGTTAACGATGTAGCCAAAAGATTTGTTGACGGAACCGAAAACACTCCTGAAAAATTAGACTACGACAAACAAGCGAGTCTTTTTAGAACAGGTTTAATTATAGGAGGAGGTGCTGAATACACTATTTCTGGTACTACGGCAGTATTTTTTGATTTATCGTACAACTATACTTTTAATAGTACAGTAAAAAATAAAACCAATTATTTGAAAAAGATTGAAGACGGAACAATCAAAGAGAGTTACAATCAGAAATTCTTACCTGGCAATGTTGCTTTAACAGTAGGTATATTATTTTAATCAAATTATTTGATTAGTGTGAAAAAATAAATAAAGTAAAGCCTGAACAAGTATTTTTTGTTCAGGCTTTTTTTTTGAAACAACAATACCTATTTAACTTTTTACACTAATTTTGTGTGAAGGATAGAAACGGCATCCTTTTCTGCTTTTTTGCAGAAAAGATATAGTGGATAGCCTGGTCTTTTTGTTTTTTCACAAAAAGACACACCCAAAAAATTTAACATCATGAATACAAAAGAAAAAATAAAACACATTGTAAATTGGCTAAATAACTATGCTAATAATGCTCACATTGATGGGTTTGTAATTGGCGTTTCGGGAGGTATTGATTCGGCGGTAACCTCTACCCTATGTGCCTTGACTGGAAAAAAAATCATAGTTTTGAATATGCCTATTTTGCAACCTCCTTCGCAGTTTGACAGAAGTAACGACCATATAGATTGGCTAAAGGAGAACTTTGAGGCTGTAGAATCGCACACGACAGATTTGACTAATACGTTTGAGCAAATAAGATCGGATTTGCCTAAGGATATTCAAGATTTTTTGACAATGGCAAACGTAAGAGCTCGATTGAGAATGACAACTTTGTATGCTTATGCTGGACACAATGGTTTTTTGGTGGCTGGAACAGGAAATAAAGTCGAGGATTTTGGGGTTGGTTTTTTTACTAAATATGGTGACGGAGGGGTTGATATTTCGCCTATTGCTGATTTGACAAAGACGGAGGTTTTTGAATTGGCTAAGGAATTGAACATCATAAACAGTATTCAGATTGCCAAACCTACCGATGGCTTGTGGGATGATGACAGAAGTGACGAAGATCAAATTGGAGCTTCTTATCCTGAATTGGAATGGGCTATGGATTATATCGAAAAGAAAAGTTCAGAACCATTGTCTGATAGACAAAAAGAGGTAATGGAGATATACACCCGTTTGAACCGAGCAAATAGACATAAAATGGAACCTATCCCTGTTTGTAAACTGGGGTAATAAATTTGTCAAAAAAAAGTAATTATGGATTTTATACCTGAAGAAATTAATCAATTTTCGGAAAATCATACAACAGCTGAAAGTGCTTTGATTTATGATTTAAACCGTCAAACACACATACAAATAATGATTCCTAGAATGCTTTCGGGGCATTTACAAGGTAAAATTTTGAGTCTATTTAGCCATATGATAAAACCAATGAATGTATTGGAAATTGGAACTTATACTGGTTATAGTGCTTTATGCATGGCAGAAGGAATGCAAAAAGAGGGTGTTTTAGTTACAATAGACAAGAATGAGGAGATTGAAGAGTTTACCCAATCTTATTTTGATAAGAGTGAATTTACCAACCAAATTGACTATAAAATAGGCAATGCTATTGATATAATTCCAACTTTAGATTTAGAATTTGATTTAGTTTTTATAGATGCTGACAAAATTAACTATTCCAATTATTTTGATTTAATCATAGACAAAACAACTCAAGGCGGTTTTATTATTGCCGACAATGTTTTGTGGAGTGGTAAAGTGGTAGAACCTTTAAATTCAAAAGACAAAGATACGAAGGCTATGCTTGATTATTGTGAAAAGATTCATAATGACCCTAGGGTTGAGAATGTGCTGATGCCTGTAAGAGACGGACTGTTGATTGCTCGAAAATTATAAATTACCTCTATTTAAACAAAAATAGGTTATTTTTAACCTATAAATTATTTTAAAGACCTTTACTATTATGAAATATATTCTTTTTTTATCTTCCATTTTTATTTTCTCTTTAACAGGAAATTCTCAGCACAATTGCAGTCACAAAAATCATAAACTTAGCTTTGAGAAATCTTCGAGCATCGACAATTTAAGGAGCGATACCATTGATATTTTAAATTACACGGTAAATTTAGACATTACCGATTACGCAAACCAAACCATAAAAGGAAGTTGCAAAATAGATTTTGTAAGTTTAAAAAATAATGTTTCAAATTTAAATTTAGATTTACTTCGCTTGACGGTGGATTCGATTGTTGATGAAAATCAAAATTTGTTGACCTCTACTTACAACGATACTTTACTTGCTATACAATTGCCTTCGGTTTTGAATAGTCAAGATACGACTTCTATAACGGTTTACTACAATGGAGCTCCACAAGGAGACCCTAGTGGTTGGGGTGGTTGGTATTTTCAAGGGAATTATGCTTACAATTTGGGAGTTGGTTTTCAAGACAATCCTCATAACTACGGACGTATTTGGCATCCGTGTTTCGATAATTTTGTAGAAAGAGCCACTTATGATTTTAACATTACAACAGCTACTACAAAAAGTGCTTATTGTAACGGACTTCCGACAGGAGAAGTAATAAACGGAAGTGTAAAAACAACTTCGTGGAGAATGAATCAAAAAATACCGACTTATTTGGCGTGTATTGCCGTTGGAAATTATACCCATGTAGAGCAGAGCTACAATAGTTCTATCACAAATACTAGCACACCTATTTATTTAACTGCTGAAGCTAGTGACACTACTAATTTTAAAAATTCATTTGTAAATTTAACAGGAGCTTTGACTGCTTTTGAAAATGGATATGGAGCTTATGAATGGGATAAAATAGGCTATTCATTAGTTCCTTTTAATTCTGGAGCGATGGAACATGCCACAAATATAGCCTATCCAAAAAGTTCGGTAAATGGTACACTCACTTATGAAACGCTAATGGCTCACGAACTTTCTCATCATTGGTGGGGTAACTTAGTAACTTGTAGAACAGAAGGAGATATGTGGATAAATGAAGGTATGGCTTCTTATTCTGAACGCTTATTTTTAGAACACATTTACGGTTACGCTTCTTACTTGGATGATATTCGAAAAAACCATAAAGACGTTTTGCATCACGCTCATATAACAGACAATGGATTTAGAGCTTTACATGGAATACCTCACGAATATACCTACGGAGCACATTCTTACAATAAGGGAGCTGATGTTGCCCACACCTTACGCTCGTACTTAGGCGATGTTCAATTCTTTTCTGTTTTGACGGCTTTTTTACAAGCCAACAAGTATAAAGACGTTGATGCTTATGACTTTAGAGATTTTATTAATGCAAACACGAATGTAAATATTACACCGTTTTTTGATAATTGGATTTTCAATCCTGGTTTCCCTCATTTTAGTATAGACTCTATGAAAACAGTTAGCAATGGAAGTAGCTACACTAATACGATTTACGTAAGACAAAAATTGAGAGCTGCACCTAACTTCTTTGTAAATGTACCTTTGGATATTACTTTTAGAGGGTTGACTTGGCAAGAAGACACTCATAATTTTATAATGGGAAGTGAATATGCTTCTTTTGAATTTACAACCGCTTTTCCTCCTGTACTTGCTTATTTGAATGATGGAGATAAAATTAGTCAAGCAGTTACAGCCGAAAGTAAAGTTTTAAACTCTACGGGAACTAAAAACTTTTCTTATGCTTTTTTCCAAACTACGGTAAACAATATTAGTGACTCTGCATTTATAAAAGTAGAGCACAATTGGGTTGCTCCCGATGTATTTAAAGACAATAGTAAAAACTTTTTGTACAATCTTTCTACCGAGAGGTATTGGACGTTAACAGGTATTTTGCCCATTACTTTTGATGCTTCGATGAAACTTTATTATAATGGAAGAAACAATGCTGCTGGTAATTTAGATACCGAATTGACAACTACTGCAGGTTTTAACGAAGATAGTTTGGTTTTGTTTTATCGTAGAAATGCAGGTGATGACTGGGAAGCTGTTACCAACTGTACTTTTAATAGTTTAGGCTCTAAAACCGATGGTTATGGACGAGTAGATGTAAGCGAAATGAGATTGGGTCAATACACTTTTGGCTGGAAAAGAGGTACAGTTGGAATAGAAGAATTAAATGTAAAATACCCCAATACTAAGCTAAATATAAGCCCTAATTTAACCAATAGTAACCTTACTATTTCACTTAATAATTACAACCAAAAAGCAACTATAAAAATATACGATATTACTGGAAAATTAATTTATTCTGCTCCTATACAACAAAGACTTTCTTTGAATGTTGAAAATTGGAAATCGGGGAATTACTTTGTTTCTTTATTGATAAATGATACCGTTGTAGGTAATGAAAGGTTTGTAAAAAAATAAGAAAGGCTACTTCTTTACTTTTAATTTCATTTCTCTGGCTTGACTCGCGTAAAATTCTTCTTTTTTAATAATCGAATCGAGCAAATCAATACATTCTTCTTTTCTTCCTAAATCGTAAAGAACAGATGCTTTGTACCAATTTCCCTCTTGTCTAAATGTATCGTACGGGTGTGTTTGTACAATTTCTAATTCTTTCAGTGCCTTGGGAGATTGGTTTAAGTTGTAATAACAAATGGCACTGTAAAAATGAGCATTCAAATCGTTGGGATATTGTTCTAATATTTTTTGATAACCTTTTAATGCTTTTTTAAATTTATTGTGACTAAAATCGAATTGAATTTCACTTAAATAGGTAACATAAGGAACTTTTACAAGTTTTGTTTCGTGTGAAGGCGCTGAAGTTTTGTCTCCTAAATTCTCTATATTTGCGGGAGTTCCCGTTACTACAATTGTTTGAACAGCCACAGTTTTGTTGTCTTCTATTTTTTCGTAATTTACATTTATCAAACCGTGAATAGAAACTAAGGGAATTAAGTTCGTTTGCAATTCTAAATTTGGTTTCAGTTCTATTTTCTTTAGTTTTCTATTGTTTTCTATATAGATTAACGGTTCTGATTTTATCTCTTTATTTTCCGCATCAAGAACAATAATTTCATTGTCCCCTTTTTTTTAACTGTTCTTCTTCTACTATTTTAGCATAAGCAACTTTTGATGTTACTTTTGTTTTATTGTCAACTCGTGTATTAGCTTCTACATTAGTTAAATCATCATGTTGCTTAAATTCTTTACTTTTTTCGTGTTTTATGTCGTTAACGAAAACAGGTTCTGTTACTGAATTTTCCTCTTGAACTCGAAAAAACAAAAGAACCGATACGACTAATAAAATACCAAAACCTACTATTCCGAACGCAAGGTAACTTGTGCTAAACTTTTTATTTTTCGATGCTAACCTCGACAAAGTACTTAAGCTTTGAGGATTTGATTTAAAACCTTCGTACGCATCTTTAAAGAAAGGGTCTGTTTTTAATTTCTGTTCAAACAAGTGCCGTTCATTTAAAGTCAATTTATTATCTAAATAATCAGAAAAATGCTGAGGCGTGAAATTTGTTCGTATTTCAGTTTTATTCTTCATGCTATTTTATTTATTAGTTCCATATAATCACGCTCTAACATTATTTTCAAATTCCGCTTTCCATTCTGAATGTAACTTTTTACATTTTTTAGCTCATAATTTGTTAAAGAAACGATATCGGTATAGCTTTTCTTATTCAGGTAAAAAAGGGTTATGCATTTTTTTTGCTCCTCGTTTAACAATTCAATTTTTGACTCTAAAAGCTCTAACACGCTTTCTTTCTCTAATTGTAGATTGTTTTCTTCTTGAAGAACGTTTTCTAAGCTTGTAAAATCAATTGTTGAATATTTCTTTTTTCTCAATTGTTGTAAACAATAGTTTTTTGAGACCATGTACAACCAACCGCTAAACTTATTGATTTGAGCTGTTTTTAAATCTTTTATCAATTTTTCAAAAATTAAAGTAACCGCATCTTCGCTTTCTTCAATGCTAGTGAGGTATTTTAAACAGACTCCAAAAACCAAATGATAATAGCGTTCGTACAAAACGGCGATATATTTATTCCGTGCATTTTTCTGATAAAGCTCTATTATTTCTTCATCGGTCAGTTTAATTATATGTCTTCTTAATTTAAACAAATTCTTCTTTATTTTTTTTGCGTTAGAGGTAGCAGCGTTAGCTTTTTGATTGAAAGACTAGCTTAGCTTGGTAAAAAAGAGCGATTTTATGAGCTCCTTTTTGACTTAGCTAAGTTTGTATTTCAATCAAAAACTACAAGCGAATGACTCGTATAAACGCCCTCACAATTATCTATATTTACTGGCATTGTACAAATCAAAATAGCCCAATGTTTCTATTATAACGACTCCACTTGTAACGTCTCCATATTGAGCTGGAACTCCTCCTGTATAAACCGACATTCCTTTTATAGAACGCCCCGGAATACCATTCAAATTTCTTACTTTTACTCCATCTACAAAATAGCCAACAGCACCAGCCCTAGATCCTCTTACTATCATTTTTCCAGCCGAATTTTGACTCACTCCTCCTACCGACGAAGCTAAAAAAGCAACAGGACTACGCATCAATGGGCTATTCTTAATTGCTTCTATTCCAATATGTTCTATTGAAGGATTTCCTTTGTCTATAATCGGAATTGTCCAATGAATAACAGTGCAACCTTTGAGCATTCCAGATGTCATTTGTACGTCATCTATATAAGACACTCTTTCTGAAGAAACTGTTATAGATTCTATTAACACTGTATCCATTCCGACATAAGAAATTGTTAAATTATACGTCCCTGGGTCTAGAGGTTTTAAAGTAAACTTACCATCAAAATCGGTTGTTGTTCCTATTATTTTTTCTCCTTTTTTGACATACACACTTGTAAAAGGCAAAGGTTCTCCGGTATCTACTTCAAGTACTTTCCCTTTTATTTCTCCCGATGTGTTTTGCGAAAATATTGTAATTCCTGTCATCAGGAATACTCCTACTATTATGTTCTTAATTGTTTTCATATCTATTTTTATTAAATAATTCTGTTTCTAAACGCGCTCATTTAAATAGATACCGAAACTTTTAAGATTCCATAAAATTAATTAAGTTTTTTTCAATTTTATTCTATTGTCAGACAAAAAGCCTTTATAAGTTAACGAAAATTCAAAGCCTCCCTTTGCTTTTGTAGCCGATGCAAATCTAGAAACATTGGTATCGTAACTAAATCCAAATCTAAAACTTTTGTAATCGATTGCTGTTAAGAATATAAAAGCATCGTTGAAACGGTAGTAAACACCAAAATCAATATAGGTTTCATTGGCAAAAGTAGTGTGATTCGACGATTCTTTCATTACATTTCTGTACATCGCTCCTGCTATTATCTCCTGATGCTTTCCTTGTCTAGCATACAAAAATTTAGGTATTATTCTTTTCATAGTTAAAGAACTTCCTATTGGAGTTTCAAAAGTAGCGTGAACCACTAATTTAGAAGGCAATCTATCCTTCGAAAACAAGGTAAACATCGGTTTATTTATATGGTAATAAGCTATACCTCCTGTAAAAATTTTATCTTCAGTAACTCTATTTTCTAATAAAACACCTCCTGAAACATCGACATAAGATTTAGATGAATTGGCAAATTTTTCTCTAGTTGGAAGTGTTTGGTCATAAGCACTATTAGCAAATTGATTGTCCCACGACAATTTGTCCACCGTTATGCTATTTTGCCCATAACCTCCTTGCAATCCTAAAGCCATTTTGGTATGTCTATCTACTTCTTGAATAGCCGAAAGCGACAATCCAAATTGATTTTTAGACCATTTTGACGTTCCTGCTTTATCCTGAGCAAAACTAATTCCAATACCTAAATCACTCAATCCTTTTTTAAAAGCTTTGTCTTTCAAAACATTCATATCGTAAGCTACCGCAAAAGTAGAATAAGGAATCCCTACACTTCCCCATTGATTTTTATAATTATTAGCCAACCTAAAATCCCTTTGCAACATACCTGCATAAGCCGGATTAATAGACAGCACATTCACATCAAACTGCGAAAAATGAATATCTTGACTCCAACCTTGAATGCTGAAAATAATGATTGCTATATATACTATTCCTTTTTTCATATTCTTCTTATTTTGGGCGTTCCCTAAAGGTCGGGCTATCCACTGTATCTTTTTTGTAAAAAAACAAAAAAGGATGCCGTTTCTATCCCTAACGCATAAACGAGGCTTAAAGATACATAAAAATTAAATTCTTATCGCATCAAAGACACATCTCCTTTTAGTTTTTTTGGTTCTCCGTTTATTGTTGTTTGCAAATACCACATATAAACACCTTCTACGGCTTGTTTTCCATTTATTGTTCCGTTCCAACCTATGTTTTGGTCTTTGGATTCAAATACTTTTTTACCCCATCTATCATATACCGCAAAATACAATCCGTTGATGTAACCTCTCACATACAATATATCATTTTCGCCATCTCCATTGGGTGAAAATGCTGTAG
>CAMZKF010000064.1 GCA_947311095.1 uncultured Flavobacteriales bacterium | reverse complement strand
CTTGTGAAACTTAACAAATAGTAATTATCGACATCGTAAGTTTTGTCATAAGCAAATTTAGCTAATTCTAGTTTGTTATCTTCAAAATCAAATGTGGACATCAATTCAATGACTTGACTTACTTTGATACATCTGTTTTTTAAGGCTTGTTTGGCTATGTTCATTTTGTCGTCTGAAAAACTTTCACTTTCTATTGACGATTTTATTGATGCTATGCTTTCTTGAGGAAGAGGGCAACCTATTTTTCCTCCATAATTAGCGACATAAATAATTGGTTTTGCCGGTTCTGAAAGCGTAGTGGTGGTAGAACTTGTGGTTGTTGTAGTTGTAGAACTTGTATTGGCATTTGTAAGTATGTCATCGGTTATGTTTACATCAATTCCTAAACCTCCTAAATTCATATCTATATTAATGTTATTCGAATCTAAGTTTCCATTTGTATTCGCAGTATTTCCGCTTGTAGTGACGGTGGTGGTTGTCATAGTGGTAGTACTCTCACTGGTAGAAACGTTAGGTTGAGTGGGGTGGTATTCGATAACAGCTTGCGATTCATTTGTAACGGAATTTACAAGGTTTACTTCTCCGAAGAAACGGAGTTTATAGCCGTTTTTATTGGTGTGTACTATTCTATATGTGGCTTCTTTGCCCATGCTTTCAAACCAAGTACGTTTTGTAATATCGGGAATATTGTTGTCGTCAAATATTATTTTTATACTGACAGATGGATTGGTTAATCCTGTTATTTTTACATTTGTTTTGGGTTGAGTATTTTGTTTTATTCCGTTTATAACGGCATAAAAAGGTTTCGCATCTTCTACGAAAATTACTAAATTATTTGAGCTTTGGGCGTAATTGGTTGCAATTGTTAAAAGCGTAAGTGCTATTGTGGTAAAAAAATGATTCATAGTATTTGTTTTTTTAGGTATAACTAGAATTATGCCATAAAGTATTCAATTTTCAAATGTAATAAAATAGAATTGATTGTTAAGAATAAATAGATGTATTTTCATGTTTGAAACATAAGTTTATTCACTTTTTACTTCATTGAATAAATCGATTATTTCTTGATTTGGAGCTGTTCCATTTTTGGCTATAAAGTATTGCTTAAATAAAGCATTCATATTTTGATTAAGGTTAATTTTTGGTGCTGTATTTTCAATTTTATTTTTTCCAATGTGTTCGGGAATAAGGGTTATGATACCGTTGTGATTGGCATAGAGTTTTTTTCTGTCTTGAGCTGTCAAAAAGGTTTCGGTTTGTATCGTGATTTCAACTAGAGCTTCTTGGTGTTGTTTTAGCCAATCGATGGCAGTGTCGATACTTTGGAATTTTTTTCGCAATAATTTTTTACCTTCTTTTAATTCTATTTGTAGTCTAGTTGCTTTTTGATTGGGGTATATTTCTACAATGGAAACATATTTTTGTTGATTGGCTTCGCTAAAGCTGTAACTAATTGGGCTGCCGCTATAAACAACAGGGCAGGGTTGGTTGTCCATTTGGTGGGGGCGGTGTAAATGACCTAGTGCGGTGTATTGTATTTGTTTGGGAATATTGTTAGTGTAAACAACTTGAGCTCCTCCTACGTGAAGTATTGGTTTTTCGTCGTCTGGTTCTTCGGGAGGCGTTTCTCCTTTTTTTATCATAAATAAATGAGTCATTAGAATGTTAACGCCTTTGTTGTCGCAATATTTTTCTGCGTTTTTTTCCAATGTTTTTCTAGTATGTTTCTCAAAGAGTCTTCTTTATCGTCGTTTCCTAAATAGGTTTTGAGGCGATATTCGTTTGCATAAGGTGTTAATAATAAGCGCAATGGAAAGTCAATTTTGGGTAATTTTATTTCAACAAAACCTTCTGCTATTTTTGTAGTTTCAATGCCTGATTCTAGTTTAAATTTTGAAATTTTTGAGTTAGGAAAACCTGTTAATATAATTCCATTTTCGATGGCTAAGGGGGTGGGAGCCTCTATACGTTCTGGAGAATCGTGGTTTCCTGCTATGGCTACGACTAATCTTTTTCCGTTGTTGGATAGTTTTTTTAGGGTTTTGTAAAATAAATCTATGGCTTCATTGGGAGGGTTGAATGTATCGAACAAATCGCCTGCTACAATTACAGCATCGACGTTTTGTTGATTTGCTATTGTGCAAATTTCGTCCATGACTTTTTTTTGTTCTGGTAGTCGAGAAAATTGTTCTAGTTTTTTTCCTAAATGCCAATCTGCTGTGTGGAGTATTTTCATAGAAATTTTTAAGGCTTGATTCTTATAAAGTTTATTGTTGTGATAATAATGGAGAATGCTTAACAAATTTCTATGCGTGAGGGATAGTAGCATTTGTTTGAGCTCTTTTTTGTTTTTTTCGTTTTGAAAACAAAAAAAGCGAGTGCGGATAGCCCGACCCCAACTTTTTGAAAAAAAGTTGGGGGGACGTCCTAAAAAATATTAATCTTTTACTCTTGAAAATTTAAGTGCTTTAAGCATCCAATTGGGGAGGGGTTGGGTTGCTGGTCTTTTTTCTACGTTGAGAAATAACCCTAGTTTTTCGATGATAGGGATTTTATAGACTTCGATTAGTTCTATCCATGTTCCGTCGGGATCTTCGATGTAGGTGCAGTGAACTTTTGTGTTTTCGCCCATGCTTAAAACGTCTTTGGTGTCGCAAGTAAATCCAAAACCTGCTTTGTCCAGTGCTTTTCCTAAATCGACCATTCCTCTAACGTCGAAGCCTAGGTGTACAAATCCGATATCGCCCCATATTCTGTCGGCGTAGATTTTGACAGGTGTTCTGTCGCTTATTTCTTGTACCAATTCGATGTAGGTGTCTCCGCTTAATTTTGTAAATCCTCCTCCAGAAGGGTGAGCTTGTGTGAGTAAAACTCTTCTGTATTTTCCTGAGCCTCCGTTTATGTTTTTCCAATCGGGGAAGGTTTCAGTTTTGTCGTAAACAACTTTGTCGTAACCTAAAATATCGGAGTAGAGGGTTCTTGATTTTTCGATGTCTGAAACGCCAATAGAGCAACCTGCAATGCCTCCTGTAATGTGTTTTCCTGTTGTAAACCATTTGTTTCCTGGTACGACTTGAAAGAGTAGTCCTTGTGGATCTTTTACGTAGAAGGTGTCCCATCCGTTGGGCATTTTTACGATTTCAGAAATTACATTTGCTCCGTTTTTTTTGTAGTAATCATAGGCTTTTTTTACACTTGGTGCTTTTATCATTCCTATAAAAATACCTAAGTCGCCTAATTGATGCTTGACTTTGGCGTCGGTAGCCTTGAAAGAGGTTGGGCAAACGACTTCCATGGCGCAACCTCCTTGAAGATTGGTTACCATTGCAGCTCGTTTGGTAATGGTTTTGTTATTGGTATAAATGTCCATTAATGGAGCTGCGGCTTCGTCGTTAAAAAAAGGTATGTCTAGTCCTATGAATTGGCGGTACCATTTCCAAGCCGATGCGTGTTCGGGAACTCCTGCTCCCAAATGTTGGATTCCGTGAATTGTGTACATATTTTGTGATGCGTTTTGAGTCGCTTTTAAATCTTAATTTTTGTGATTTACTACTGCTAGTTAATAACTTAGGTAATATAATTTTATGATTTTACTCTTTCCGAATAGATTCCTTTTGAAGTATCAACTTTTATTTTGTCGCCAATGTTAATGAATAAAGGAACTCTAATTTCTGCTCCTGTATCGATGGTCGCAGGTTTCATAGTGTTAGTGGCTGTGTCTCCTTTTATTCCTGGTTCGGTATAAGTTACGGTTGCTTCTATAAATAATGGAATTACTACAACTAGAGGGATTTCTTCGTCGGCATGATATATAATGGTGCAAATATCTTCTTCTTTTAAAAATTCTGGTTTTTCGACTAAGTTTTTGTTGATGAAAACTTGTTCGTAGGTACTTGTTTGCATAAAATGAAATCCGTCGGCTTCTTTATATAGGTATTGATAAGGTCTATTTTCAATTCTTACAATGTCTATTTTATGTCCTGATGGAAAAGTGTGATCGACTACTCTTCCCGTTTCTATGTTTTTTAATTTTGTACGAACAAACGCAGGTCCTTTTCCTGGTTTTACGTGTTGAAATTCTATAATTTGTACTAATTTTCCTTTGTGATTAATACAAAGTCCGTTTTTTATGTCTGATGTAGATGCCATTTCTTTTTTTTATAATAAATTAAGGAACAAATGTAAGCAAATTTGATTGATTTATCAATTTTTGGGATTTTGTATGTTAAATTTAGAGTGAAATGATGTTGTCAAATGAAGTTGTTTGCCAAGTCCCCCAAGTTCCATCAGCTTTACTAAATACAAGATAAACAGAGAGGTTTAAATCTTTGTTTTGTGCTATAAATTCTTTTGTTTTATCGACTCCCATAACCATAAAAGCGGTAGCGTAAGCGTCTGCTTTTCCGCAATTATCTGTAACTACTGTTGTGCTTAATAGTTGATGTTGTACTGGTTTTCCCGTGTGCGGGTTGATGGTATGAGAATATTTTATTCCATCTTTTTCGTAAAATTTTCGGTAACTGCCAGAGGTAGCCAATGACTTTCCGCTGATGGAAACTATAATTTGAAAATCTTTTTCACCTGGTTTTGTATGTTCTATTGGTTTGTCTATTCCGATTTTCCAATCTTTATTCTGATTGTTTTTTCCTTTTGTTTTTAGTTCTCCTCCAACTTCTACCATGTAATTTCTGATGGATAGGTTTTCTAAATAAGTAGCGATTACATCTACCGAATAGCCTTGAGCTACGGCATTGAAATCGATGTTGCAAAAATGGTGTTTTGTAATTTTATTGTTTTTTAGTTCTAAGGTTGTATCCGAAAAATCGATGAGTAAGAGCAAGGAGTCTATTTCGCTTTGTTGGTGGTGCAGATCTTCTTGTTCAAAATTTAAGAACCCCCAATATTTTACTAATGGATAAAGGGCTGGGTTAAAATTTTTATTGGTTTTATTGTAAACTTCTTTTGCTATATTAAAACATTCTTGAAACAATGGTTTATCTGCTACATTTAAAGCTGTTTCTAGGGGGAGTTTGTTTACTTTTGAAATGGTGCTAGAGTCGATGTAAATAGATAATTCTTGATCGACTTGTTTTAAAATAGAATCTATTGCTTGAGATAAGTTGCGTTTTTGATGGTCTTGGTAGATTACGTTATAGGTTGTTCCTTGTGCATATCCTTGTGCTTGAAAATAGTTTAATTCTTCTTTTTTCGATTCTTTTTTTTGCTCTTTATTCTTATTACTATTGTTATTACAACTTATAGTCAATAGAATTATTGAGGTGATTAAAATATTCTTTAAAATGATCATTTAAAGTGAATTTAGTTACAGTTACAATCTTTTAATTCGTAAGATTTTTCAAATACTTCTTCTAAAAAATCTTCTGGACTTATGGCTTGCGGGTTGTATTTTACGACGTGTTTTAATCTTGTTTTTGTAGCTCCTTGTTCTACCCAAAATAAGAAGTTTCCTTTTTGGTTCTTATAGTGTATAAAATAAATAGGGTTAGGTACTTTATAAGGATAACTTTGGTTGAATAGAATTGTTCCATTTGTAAACATGGAATCGAGCGTTGCTCCTGAAATGTTGAAACAATCTAATTCGCATTGAGCTTCTTTTTTTATAGATAACGTAAGTTCTTGTAGGTTTTTAAGTACAATAGAGTTCGGTTGGTAAAGCAATTGATATGTTGTTTCTTTACTGTTGTCGCATTTACAATCTGTTGTCGTATAATTTACATTGTTGATGATAGCTGCGGTATCTTTTTCGTTTATTTTGATGAATAAAATTAAGTCGTTGTAGGTAAATTGATAGTTTCTCACTTTTACGTCGCTGTCGCTAAAACTAATACTACCGTCTTCTATTAAGTGGTAAATTGTTTCGTTAGAAATATTGTTGCAGTCTAGTAAGCATTTGTCTTTATCCGATATTAATATTAATGAAATAGTATGCAAATTTGTGGCGTCTTAAAGAGGGGTAAACAATTGAAATGAGCATAAATAAG
>CAMZKF010000063.1 GCA_947311095.1 uncultured Flavobacteriales bacterium | reverse complement strand
CTCTCTACTATATCGACCCTCTTTTGCTCTGTCTTTAGAAATATCATGTTCAATACCTATCCACGACAACCCTTTTTCTAACAACCCCATTTGAACACTTCCGTAAGCAATAACTGCTTTCTCAGCCATGTCTATACCTTCAGAACTTCTTTCTAGTCCTTGGTAAAAAATACTAGCAACAGGACCTCTTGTATTTCTACAAACTTCTTTTGCTTCTTCTACTCCTCCAGAAGCTAATGCACCTACTATTTTTTCTAATAATTTAGTAGAATTTGTTGTTGCTAAATTCAAATAGATAATTCTTTCGATAGCTAATGCTAAACCTAAAATCAAACAGATTAAAACCAACGCCATAAATTCTGGCCCACCTTCAATAAATTTTTGTTTAATTAATTGTGTAATTGGAACTGCTGCTGCTTCAACTTTATCAGTTTCTTGAGCCATAGCTACAGTTACATTTGAAATCGAAAGTACCCCTAGGGCTAAAAATCCAAATATTCTTTTCATCTTGTTAATTTTTATTCTTACTCAGCGTAAGGTTGGTTGTTTATTTATTATTTTATCTATTAATTCCTTATAAAATAGAGGGTTTGAAATTTAACTTCTATTTTACAGTGAGCCAAAGTACAAAAAATATTTAAATTTACGAATAAAGAAATAAGGAAAGGTTATTTTTTATTCATTAACGGTCTTTTATTTGCTCTTTATTTTATTTATAAACACTTATAAATAGACTTAAACTTGTATTAATTAAAATTATTTGTTATTACAATTTTAATTTCCATTCCTCTATAATCGTGTAATTAATCGGCTTTATTTTAACTCACCACAATAAGATTTAGTTAATTCTTTTTTTATCGATTCTACTGTCGAAAATTCTGACAGAACGAGCATCATTTTGGTAATAGCTGCTTCTAATGTGATGTCTCGACCACTTATAACACCTATTTTTTCTAACCCTTTACTGGTCTCATATCTTCCTTGTATGACTTCTCCCATTTTACATTGCGTAACGTTCAATAGGGTTATACCTTTTTGTATTGCTTGGTTTAATTCATCGATAAACCATTGTTCGCTTAGGGCATTTCCCGACCCAAAGGTATGCAAAACGACTCCTTGTAAGTTTGGTATTTCAAAAAAATGGTGGATATACTCTTGTGATATACCAGGAAACAGCGTAAGAATTGCAACGTTTGTATTAAATTGTTTATGAACTTCTAGTTGTTTTTCGGATAGGGGCAATATTTTACTATAATTATAGTCGATATTGATTCCTGCATTGGCTAAAATAGGATAATCGAATGAGGCAAAGGCTTCGAAATGTTCGGCATTTAATTTGGTTGTTCTATTCCCTCTATATAATTTATATTCGAAATAAACGGCTACTTCAGGAACGATTGGTCTTCCGTTTGCTTGTGCTCCTGCTATTTCTATGGCGGTTACTAAGTTTTCTTTTCCGTCGGTACGAATAACGCCTATTGGTAATTGTGAACCTGTGAATACAACTGGTTTAGCTAAGTTTCTCAACATAAAGCTAAGTGCACTAGCCGAGTAAGACATGGTATCGGAACCGTGAAGAATTACAAATCCGTCGTATTTAGTGTAATTATCTTCGATAAGTTTTGCAACTTTTATCCAAGCTTCTGGCGTAATGTTAGAAGAGTCTATAGGGTTTTTAAAAAACAAAGTATCTAATTGATAAGGTATCTTTTTTAAATCTGGAACTTCTTCCGATATGTGGTTGAAATCGAAAGGTTTTAATGACCCTGTTTCTGGGTCTGTAATCATTCCGATTGTTCCGCCTGTATATATAATTAGTATTTGGGGTTGCATTTTAATTGTTTTAACCAATGTTTTGTCGCCTATCTTTAAAGAATGTGATTGTCTTCTTTTATTTTTCTGCTAGTTGTTTTCTTCTATATGAATGGTATTCGCTTCAGTATAATAATTGTCTTTTTTCCAGAATCGAAGTAAAAAATCAATGTCGGTGATGTATTTTTTTTCAGGTTCATTATTAAAAAACGACAATTTTGTTGAACAATTATTAATGCAGTACATCGCTAACTCTGTTGATAGATTTTCACTCATTAGCAAATGAACGACAGCTTTTTCACTATCTCTTTCTCTAAAATAAGGATTGATTAATGATGGAAATGCTGAATTGACATAATCAGCAAACTCTACTCCTCTTTTGGGGTTAAAAAAAACTAAACTTGTTTCTAATTCCTCAATGTTTCGCTCAGCACCTTTATCTGAGTCAAAAAAACCGTCTTTTCTTGCTCTTTTGTTTGCTTCTTCTATTTCTTTTTTAGTTAAGTTTAATCCTTCATTATAAAAGGTTATAAAACCTTCATAAAACGCTTGTATTCTATCAGACGGTAAAAAAGCGATTTCCGAGCCATTGTTATAATCTTTAAAAGCTTCCAGTTGCATTTTAAGTGCTTTATTCGCTTCTTTTTTTTGCTTTTCTAAAAAGCGTACTGCCATTCTGCTTTCTATAGAGTTTTTTTCATTTAAAACTAAATCAGCATTAAATGATTGTTGAAAACGGGTTCCAGAAAACCACCATTCGTTTTTCCACTTAACGATACCTAAGTATAATATAGTATCGTCTTCTTTTAAGTCATTGTAATTGTCGAAAGATTTTTTTGTTAAATTAAATTTTTCACTAGATGCGATATGTTCTATAAATACATTGTCTTTGTCTTGTCCTTTATAAAGAAACATTCCTCTGATTTTAGGCGAAAGATTCGAAAAAGAATTGCTCAATTTATGATTGCTTCCTAATATTTCAGCTACCCAATCTTTCCCATGTAAACTAAGCAGGCTAGTACGAATTCCATGTATTACATTATCCATATTATCATTTAAATAAAGAATAAGGTTGTCGTCTTCACTATCATTTTAAATTATTTCATCCTGAGCCTTCTCAAACCTAAATAAGGTATCTGGGTAAAACAAATGGGTCTTAAATAAAATTGTGTCTATCAATTTACGAACAACGTAATAATCCTCCTCGTTTTCATTTATTTGATAAAATGATTTTAAATAATTATTCTCTGGAGCATACTCCCAAGCATCATCAAAAATTGGCATTACATCTTCAGCGATGCTATTGATAAAGCCATTGAAAGGCGAAACAAATATTTCATTTTGACTTGTGTTTAGGAAATACCAAATCAAAAAACTCAAATCATGAGAGTTTACTTCTTTTTCATAGTAGTCGCCTACAATATCAAAAGGAAGTGGCTTGTTGTACATTTTTTTATGAAGAGATACAAATGAATTCCATATATTAGTTTCTGAAATAAGATCTTCAAAATAGGAGGTTAAAAAACAAGATAAAACGTCGAGTTCATCATGATTTAAATATTCTTGTAAAATAGAATAGTGTTTGTTTTTTGTAATTGTATTTTTTACTTCATTACAAATACCTAAATAATATCGGTCTGTCTTGGTCTGTTTTTTATAAGGTTTTAAATCTAACCATGATTTAATATACATTCTCTTTTTCATTCTTTAAATATATAATGATTATAGCTACCTTATTTGCGTTAAGGATGGTAGCGTTAGCTTTTTATTGATTCAAAATTAGTAATACTTGACTAGAAAGAGCGATTTTATGAGCTCCTTTTTGGTTTAGTATTACTTTTTTAATCTGTAAAAACTATAAGTGGATAGCCTGTTTAAACGCCCTAAAAAAACTTAACTATTTTCTTCAATTAATTGATTCTTTTTTCTTTTAAACAATTCAAAATCGTTGATATCTTCTCCAAAAAACCGTTTATTAAAAATTACTATAATTCCTATTCCTATTGAGATTGCTGAATCAGCAACATTGAAAACGGGAGGAAAAACTTCTTCACCTGCTAAATTGAACGGCATCCAAGAAGGATAATAAAATTCGGCGTGTAACATATCGACTACGCAACCTTGTAAGACACCTGTATATCCGTTGAAATTTGCTTGAGCTAAACCGCTATACCCCAGCCAATCTTGCAGAGTAGGATCCCAAGTTGTGCCTCTATCGAAGATAATTCCGTAAACGGCACTGTCTAAAATATTGCCTAATGCTCCCGCAAAAATTAAAGAAATGGAGATAATTAAGCCTTTATGTGCTTTGTTTTCGATTAGGTTTCGAATTACAAATCCTAGTCCAATAATGGCTACAACTCTAAATAAGCTTAATGCTATTTTTCCCCATTCGCCACCAAATGCCATTCCAAATGCCATTCCTGGGTTTTCGATAAAATGAAACTTCATAAAACCTAAACTACCCACAACTTCGTGTAATAAGGCGTGACTTTTAATCCAAATTTTAACAAATTGATCGATAAATAGGACTGAAAAAATTGTAATTAATGCTACCCTCACTGTTTTTTATATATTGTATTTTGTCTATGACAAATGATTTAAAAGTCGAATTTTTTCGCTAATTTTTTTTCTGTTTTATAAAACATTATAAAAACTCCTGTTAAGACAATTACTATGGAAATAATAGCACTGTACATATCGTCTATTTTTGGTGTAAAAAGACTAATAATACTCAAAACAGAATAGATAATTCCTAAAGTTACCATTATCTTAGCCGAATAACGTTGCGAGTAATTCCACGCTTCGTGATTTTGCATAGAACGAGATGTTCGATAACCGTAAAGTCCATTAATTCTTTTAGGTGGAAATTTCATTAGAAAAATTCCAACCGCAAAAAATCCACCCCCCATAATTGAGAGTATAATAAATATTACGTTTTGAAATTCTTCTAAATTCATTCACCAACTTACGTTACTAATTTTTATTGAACTAATTGCGACCTAAATTATCCTTGTGCTTTTTTAGCTTCGATGCTTAATGTTGCGTGAGGAACTAATCTTAATCTTTCTTTACGGATTAATTTTCCTGTCACACGACAAACACCATAAGTTTTGTTTTTAATTCGGATTAAAGCATTTTCTAAGTTCTTTACGAATTTTTCTTGTCTTACAGCTAATTGAGCCATTTCTTCACGCATCATTGTTTCTGATCCGTCTTCCATCATATTGAAAGAGCGACTAGTATCGTCTGTCCCATGATCTCCTTTGTGAGATAAAGATTCTCTTAGTAAAACTAAATCTTCTTTTGCTTCGGTTAATTTTGCTTCAATTAACTCTTTAAATTCTTGTAATTCTTCGTCGCTGTATCTGTTTAATGTATTTGACATAACTTTTTTATTTTATGATTCTTTTTTATATTTTATTTAATGCTAATTCTGCATTAACTCCTTTTTCTATTTCGAATACAAAAGGTTCTGCTTCTATTTTTTCGACTAAAGTTAATGAATTTGCTAAAGTTTCTGAACAAATATAAGCTAAATTCTTTTTAACGGCATCATTAATAACATCATTTGATTTAATTTTCAAATCTATTTTGTCGGTAACTTCTAATCCGCTTTCTTTCCTTAGATTTTGAATACGGTTTACAAATTCTCTAGCAATCCCTTCGTCTTTTAGTTCTTTAGATATGGTAACATCTAATGCTACAGTAAGGTTGCCTTCGGTGGTGATTAACCAACCTGGAATATCGTCGGTAGAGATTGCAAAATCGTTTAAATCTAATTCTATTGCAATTCCGTCAACTTCTCCTTTCCAGCCGTTGTTTTGTTCTGCATTGGCAATATCTTCTTGTGTGAATTGATTGACCAAAGAAATAATAGCCTTCATTTGTTTGCCGTATTTTTTACCAATGGTTTTAAAGTTTGGTTTTATTTTTTTGACTAATACGCCTGTTGTATCTGTTAACAATTCTAATTCTTTTACGTTTACTTCCGAAAGAATTAAATCGCTTACTGCTTTTATTCTATCTTCGAAAGAAGCGTCGAGAATTGGAACCATTATTTTTTGTAAGGGTTGACGAACTTTTAATTTTTCTTTAGCTCTAATACTCAATACCATTGAAGAAACTTTTTGAGCTATACTCATCCTTTCTTCTAATTCTGTATCTATTAATTCTGCTTTAGCTGTTGGATAATTAGCTAAATGAACTGAACTTTCTGTATTGTTCCCACTTACCTTATTCAAATCATTGTACAATTTATCGGTGTAAAATGGGGCGATTGGCGAAGCTAAAATAGCCACAGTTTCTAAACAAGTATAAAGTGTTTGGTAAGCTGAAATTTTATCTTCAGAATATTCTCCTTTCCAAAAACGTCTTCTACATAAACGCACGTACCAGTTACTCAACTGATCGGTTACAAAATCTTGAATTAAACGACCTGCTTTTGTTGGCTCGTAAGTTTCGTAAGCGTTTTCTACATTTATAATTAAAGAGTTTAACTTAGAAATAACCCAACGGTCTATTTCTGGTTGATTTTCTAATGCAACTTGAGGTTCAGAAAAACTAAACCCATCGATATTGGCATATAAAGCAAAGAATCCATAGGTATTGTAAAGCGTTCCGAATAATTTTCGTTGCACCTCAACAATTCCGTCTTCGTCAAACTTAAGATTATCCCAAGGTTGAGCATTGGTAATCATATACCAACGTGTAGCATCTGCTCCATATTTATCTAAAGTAATAAAAGGATCGACTCCGTTTCCTAAACGTTTCGACATTTTTTGTCCTTTTTTATCTAATACCAATCCGTTTGAAATTACATTCTTATAAGCTACTCTATCGAAAACCATTGTTGCAATAGCGTGTTGTGTGTAAAACCATCCACGAGTTTGATCAACTCCCTCGGCTATAAAATCTGCTGTTCCAAAACCTTTTCCGTCAATCAATTCTTTGTTTTCGAACGGATAATGATGTTGAGCTACGCCCATAGAACCAGAATCGAACCAAACGTCTATTAAATCACTTTCTCTTACCATTGGTTTTCCCGAATTGGAAACCAATGTAATTTCATCTACGTAGTTTTTATGCAAATCAAATGTATCATAATTTTCCTTACTCATATCCGAAGGGTCGAAATTAGCAAAAGGATTTTCGGTCATTAAACCTGCTTTTATCGATTTTTCGACTTGATTTTTTAATTCTTCGACCGAACCTACGCAAATAGATTCTGAACCATCTTCGGTTCTCCAAATAGGAATAGGTATTCCCCAATAACGAGAACGAGACAAATTCCAATCGTTGGCGTTTTCTAGCCAATTTCCAAAACGACCTTCTCCTGTCGATTTTGGTTTCCAATTGATTGTTTTATTCAATTCTACCATTCGGTCTTTAACTGCCGAAATTTTGATAAACCAACTATCTAGTGGATAATAAAGAATAGGTTTATCGGTTCGCCAACAGTGTGGGTAACTGTGCTCGTATTTCTCTACCTTAAATGCTTTGTTTTCTTCTTTTAGTTTAATGGCAATTTCTACATCAATCGATTTTTCGGGAGCTTCGCCTTCTTCATAATATTCGTTTTTGACATATTTACCTGCAAATTCACCCATTTCTGGTCTAAAACGACCTTGTAATCAACCAAAGGAACTAAATTCCCTTCGCTATCGTTTATTAACATTGGAGGAACACCAGCATCTTTGGCAACTTGAGCATCGTCTTGTCCAAAAGTTGGAGCAATGTGTACGATTCCTGTTCCATCTTCGGTTGTTACAAAGTTTCCTGTAATAACTCTAAATGCTTTTTCAGGAGTTTCAGCTGGTAATGCGTATGGTAACAATTGTTCGTATTCGATTCCTTCTAAATCTTTACCTACAAATTCTTCACCTAAGGTATAAGGGATTTTTTTATCTCCTAATTTATAGTTTTCTAATGTTAATTCTTCAGTTGCAGGAGTGTATTTTCCTGATAATTGTTTTCCTACTAAAGTCTTTGCTAAAACCAAACGAACTGCATCTCCTGTATATTGGTTAAAAGTATTAACTAAAACATATTCTATTTTAGGTCCTACACATAAAGCGGTATTTGAAGGCAATGTCCAAGGTGTAGTTGTCCAAGCGATAAAGTAGGTGTCTTTTGGTAATACATCGTTATCTTTTGCTTTAAATTGAGCAGTTACCGTAGTGTCTTTTACATCTTGATAGCACCCTGGTTGGTTAATTTCGTGCGAACTTAAACCTGTTCCTGCTTTTGGAGAATAGGGTTGAATTGTATAACCTTTGTACATCAATTCTTTGTTGTAAATTTGTTGTAATAACCACCAAACCGACTCCATGTATTTATTGTTGTAGGTAATGTATGGTTCTTTCATATCTACCCAATATCCCATTTTTTCGGTCAAATCGTTCCAAACATCGGTGTAACGCATTACAGCTTCACGACAAGCTTTATTGTACTCATCTACCGAAATTTTTGTTCCAATGTCTTCTTTGGTTATTCCTAATTCTTTTTCTACTTTAAGTTCTACTGGTAAACCGTGAGTATCCCAACCTGCTTTACGCTCTACACGAAAGCCTTTTAGGGTTTTGTAACGGCAAAATATATCTTTTACTGTACGTCCAATTACGTGATGAATACCTGGTAGTCCGTTGGCAGAAGGAGGACCTTCAAAGAAAACAAAGGGTTTGTTTTCGTCTTTTGAAGTAACACTTTCTTGAAATGTGTTTTCTTGTTTCCACTTTTCTAATACTTCTGTGGCAACATTAGGTAGGTTTAAACCTTTGTAAATAGTATATTTTTCACTCATGATTTTACTGTAATCTTTAAAAAACGTAATTGCTTTTTTGTGTATTCTCACGAAAGTAAGAAAAAAATAAATGATAATGTTTCGGTTAAAGTTTTATTTTATTGAAATCTTTAATAAGTTAAATGCTAAATTAATGTTGGAATGATATAGAGTCGTATATTGAAAAACTATTTTTTGTACTTCTTCCATGTAGTATAAACAATTAATAGAGGAAAGTTAAACAAGCTATCGCTTTGTGATTTTGTATAAAATACACATCTTTGTTTCAAACTAAATAATTAGCATGAAATTACAATTACAAAAACCTATTGTATTCTTCGATTTGGAAGCAACAGGACTGAATATAGCGAAAGATAGAATTGTTGAAACAGGAATAATAAAAGTCTATCCGAGTGGAGAAAAAGAATCCTATGTAAAAAGAATAAACCCAACTATTCCTATTCCTGTAGAAGTGTCTGAAATTCATGGAATTTATGATATTGACATTATTAATGCTCCGACTTTTAAAGACTTAGGGGAGGAAATAGCTAATTTTATTGGAAATGCTGATTTAGCAGGTTACAATTCCAATCGATTTGACATTCCTTTATTATTGGAAGAGTTTTATAGAGCTGGGATTGACTTTGATATTGACGCTAGAAAAACGGTAGATGTTCAGAATATTTTTTACAAAATGGAGCAAAGAACATTGTCGGCTGCCTATAAGTTTTATTGTGAAAAAGAAATTGAGAATGCACACTCTGCCGAAGCCGATATAACGGCAACTTTGGAGGTGCTAGAAGCTCAGCTTGACCGTTATGATGAGTTAGAAAACAACATTGATTTTTTAAGTGAGTTTTCTACTATGGGCAATAAAACGTTAGATTTTGCTCAGCGTATTGCTTTAGACGAAAACGAAAATCCTGTTATAAACTTTGGTAAACATAAAGGTAAATTGGTGACCGAAGTTTTTAAACAAGAACCGGGGTATTATGGCTGGATTATGAATGCTGATTTTTCTTTTGAAACCAAAAAACATTTTACTAAAATTTGGAAAACATTAAAAAAATAGCAAGTCCTGCTTTTCTTAACGGTAATATATTCGTCACAATTAATTTTTCTGTTTTTTGAATATAAAATAGTAAGTCTTAGAATGCTTACAAATAGAACTATTTAAGAAATATAAGTGTGTATAGGCGAGGCTCGAAGTCAAATTATGCGTTAGGGATAGGAACGGCATCCTTTTCTGTTTTTTTAACAGAAAAGATATAGTGGATAGCCCGCTCGAACGCCCAACTATTTATCACATTGATTGGTGTAACTTTTTGGAATAATTTTAGTTAGAGTTAGGTGTCGAAAGTTAGCTCTCCTATTAATTAACATAAAAACAATAAACAATGAAACTATTTTTTCTATTTCTTACACTTGTTACCTCGTCTATTTTGTTTGCTCAGGAGGTAAAAGACTACTCGAAAGGGGGTTTAAAGCAAAAACAAATTACCAATTATTGGGACAGGGACAGCACTATGATTAGAAGTAGAGGTTATTATAATGTGAGTGGTTTTTCTGATGTTGGAAAAAAACAGGTAGATGGACTTCTTGGTACAAGAATGGAGAAGTAGAAGAGTCTGCGTCGTATGTAAATGGTAAATTTCACGGAAAAGTTACACAGCTTTACCCTAATGGACAGGTGAAAAATGTAGGTTATTTTAAATATGGAATACAAGATAGTGTTTTTACGAGTTATTATAAGAACGGACAGATAAAAGAACAAGGAGCGTTTGCTTTATTACCTGATAGTATTTTGCTTCAGCCTCATAAATATTGGAATATTCTAAGCTATATTGAACCTCAAAAACTAGGAAAATGGAAGTATTTTCATGAAAATGGAGCGCCTCAAATGACGGTAGAGTTTAAGCCAAAAGACAGTACTGAATATTTGGTTAGTTATTGGGATAAGGAAAATAAGCAGACGGTTATAGCTGGAAATGGTGTTGTTAAAGAATATTATCATTCTAAAAAGCCAAAATTAGAGCAGCATTACAAAAATGGTTTGCTAGCCGGTAAATATACAGAATGGAATGCAAACGGGACAGTTAGAGTTGAAGGGAATTACCGAAAAGGAAAAAAAGATGGGGAATGGAAATTATGGAATTTTGTAAGCCATACGCTTTATCAAATTATCCATTATAAAAACGGAGAAAAGGATGGTGAATTTGTAGAGTATAATCCCGATGAAATTTTAGTTATAAAAGGAAACTATACTGACGGTGAGAAAAATGGGAAATGGGAATATTATTTTAACAATGGAAATAAAGATATGATAGGTTCTTTTGCTGATGGAAAACAGCAAGGACATTGGAATTATTGGTATCCTAACGGAAAGTTGTATTATGAGGGAAGTTATGACAATGGAAAAAAAGAGGGTGAATGGAATTTTTATTATGATACGGGAGAAAAATGGAGAACGGGAAATTATCACCTAAACCTAAAAGAAGACCTTTGGACAACATGGTATGAGAATGGGCAAGAAGCTTTTCAGGGTAAATTTAACGCTGGAAAAGAGCAAGGTGTGTGGTCGGCATGGTACGAAAATGGAATAATGAAAGACAGAGGAAGTTATGACAAAGGTAAGATGGTGAGCGAATGGACTGGCTGGTATCCTAACGATGAAAAAAGGTATGCAGGAACTTACACCAATGATTTAAAAGACGGAAAATGGATGTATTGGACATCTAAAGGTATATTAAAAGATGAAGGTCATTTCGCAGCATTGAAAAAACCTAGAAAAAAAACATCTATTAGAATAGAAACAAACACCCCAGAAATACAAAGTTATAAGCATGGTAAGTGGATTTCTTATGATGAACTAGACGGGAAAATAGTCAGTGAAGGAAGTTACAGTTATGGAGTGCAAGATGGACTTTGGAAGTTTTAT
>CAMZKF010000062.1 GCA_947311095.1 uncultured Flavobacteriales bacterium | reverse complement strand
TTTGCTTTATATCTATCTTAACTTTATTAATAGGTATATCTTGTTCTTCAGAATCTTCTCATAAAACAGAAAAAAAAGCAAGTGATAAAACGGAAGTTGTAGAAAAAGAAACAGTAAAAATAATAGATTCAAGCCCTGTAATAGAAAAAGAAACTGTAGCGTTAGAAAACACCGAAGAAAAAGTAGTGTTAGAATCTCAAAAAAAAGTAGGAGATATTCAGAAAGAAAAAGAACAAATTACAATTCCTGAAATAGAAAAAAAAGAACAAATTCGAGTAGAGGAAAAAAAAATAGAAGAAGAAATTATAGAATCAGTAGCCGAGCCAGTAGCTGAAGTAACAACAATAAGTCATGCTATTTGGAATGATTTATTACAAAAAAATGTATCGACTTCAGGGCATGTAAATTACAAAGGATTTAAGTCTAATAAATCCAAATTAGAAGAATATATAGCGTTATTAAAGACTGCCGAACCGTCTAGTGATTGGTCTAAAGACGAAAAATTAGCGTATTGGATAAATGTTTACAACGCTTTTACGGTAAAGCTAATTGTTGATAATTATCCTTTAAAAAGCATTACCGACTTGAACAAGCCTTGGGATCAAAAAATAATTACCATTGCTGGAGAAAAATATAGCTTAGGAGACGTAGAAAATAATATTCTTAGAAAAATGCACGAACCTAGAATCCATTTCGCTATAAACTGCGCATCTGTTTCTTGCCCCAATATATTAAACGAAGCATTTACGCCTGAAAAATTGAGCAGTCAACTTAGAAAGGTAACAACTTCATTTTTTAACGATAGCAGTAAAAATAATCTTAGCGAAAATCCCATCAAAATATCAAAATTATTTGAATGGTATAAAGGCGATTTTTCGGGAGGAGATGTACTTCAATTCATTAATAAATATAGTGGAAAAACACTTCCTACAGAAACTACAATCGAATATTTAGAATATAACTGGAACCTAAATGAGTAAACAAAAAGAAACATTGCTATTTATATACAATGCCAATAATGGATTATTTAGTAAAACAACCGATTTTGCACACAAAATAATAAGCCCATCTACCTATAATTGTTCTTTATGTAATTTAACTTATGGCAATTTTAAGATGGAGAAACAATGGGCAAGTTTTATAAATAGCCTAGAGTACAAGGTAGAATTTAGTTATAGAAATGAAACGCCATTAGGAAACCTAGGAGAGAACTATTTTCCAATGTTACTTTTAAAAAGAGAAGATGAAGTGTTTGAACTATTATTGACCTCAAAAGAAATTAATCAACAAAAAACATTAGATGATTTAATGATTCTTGTAGAAAGTAAATTGTAGTTTTTTGAGTTGTAAAATAATTTCGAAAAATAACTAAAAGAATCTAATCACTTTGTTATCTTTGACTTTATGGAAATGTTGAAGTACGTATTTTTGTTAGGAATTGTTTACATTGTATTTGCTATTTTATGGTTTTTTATAGCTAGTGTTCCAAAATTTATAACAGGAGCATTTAAAAATAATTCATTTACCAATTACTTATTTAAAGTTATTAAATATTATTTATTGGCGGCTATTACAGCTCTTCAAACAGTCGATTTTATAGCTAATAATGGAATTTCGATGAGCCAAATTCCATTTTATATCACACTAGGAGCAGTTGTATTATTTTTGTATTTAGCAGGAAAAACAGACAAAGCAATTATGAGTGTGCAAGTTCAATCTGCACAAGGACAAATACAGTTGGGAGGAGCTTTAAAATATGAACCTCATATAGTCGGAATTTCAATTTTAATTTATATTTTCTCATTTACCAACCCTAGTTTAGTAAACAATGCATTTAATACTTCGCTACATAGTGGACTGTTAAATTTTTACAATACTTTTTTTATTCGATTCATTCTAAATATAGTAGGATTTTTCTTTTTGTTTTCGATGATATCTCGTGGATTAAAAGCCACAGGAAGACTAGTAGAATTTATCAATCATATCATTACAGGCAGACCATTGTCTAAAAGAAAACCTCAAAATAATAATCCATTTCAAAATATGGGAGGATTTGGAGATGGAGAAAATCCATTTAATTTTAATAAAAATATATTTAACCCGTCCAATGAATCGAATGCAGAAACAGAGGAAATAGACGATGATGAATACGTTGATTTTGAAGAAATAGACGACGATAAAAGTAATTAAACAAACAAAATGAAATTAGTAGCAAGAACATTAGCAGGACTAGAAGAGGTTTTAGCCAAAGAAATAGAAGCAATAGGCGGAACAGATATTGAAATATTTAATAGAGCGATAGAGTATCAAGGAGATGTTCGTTTAATGTACAAAAGTAATTTGTGGTTAAGAACTGCTATTGATGTATTGTTACCGTTGTCTAAATTTACAGCAAATAGCGAAGAAGAACTTTATGAAAAAGTTCAAAAAATAAATTGGAGTAATTACATAACAGCAGAAAAAACATTCTCAATTACACCAATAGTACATTCATCTGTATTTACACATTCGCATTACGCATCATTAAAAGTAAAAGATGCCATTGTCGATCAATTAAGAGAGAAAAAAGGAAGAAGACCAAACGTAAATACCGAAAATCCAGATGTAAAAATAATGTTAAGAATTTCGGAGAACAAATGTTCTATTTTATTAAATAGCTCAGGACAACCTTTGTTTAAACGAGGGTATAGAACCTATGGAGGAGAAGCTCCAATCAACGAAGTTTTGGCAGCTGGAATTATCGGACTTTCAGAATGGGACGAAAAAACGCCATTTTTAGATCCCATGTGTGGATCGGGAACATTTCCAATTGAAGCCGCAATGAAAGTAAGAAATATAGCACCAGGGATAATTAGAGAAGAGTTTGGTTTTATGAATTGGTTAGACTATCGAGAAGATATTTGGGAAGGTTTAAGATATGAAGCAAAATTCGAAATAAAACCCAGTAAAACAAAAATATTTGCACGTGACAAATCTCGTCAAACCATTAGAACAGCCGAAATGAATGCCGATTCAATTGAAGAAATAAAAGGAGCAATTCAATTTGAAATGAACGATTTTTTTAAAAGTGAAAAACCTACAGAAGAAGGAATTATCATTACAAATCCACCATACGAAATTAGAATCAAAACCAATAACATCGAAATGTTTTATGAGTTGATAGGAAATACACTAAAACATAAATGGACAGGATACGACGCATGGATTATATCTTCAAATTTAGAAGCTTTAAAAAGATTAGGATTAAAACCTAAAAAGAAAATTCCATTATTTAACGCTCAGTTGGAAAGCAAATTGGTTCATTTGCCTTTATATGCAGGAAGTAAAAAAGCTAAAAAAAATAAAGAAGAAGAGTCTTGAAAAATTAGGATAGTAGAGGGATTTTAGAAATAAAAATTAAATTGCATAAAGTTAAATTAAAGAAAAGTTTATTTTAGCTGAAAAAACAAACGAAATGAAACAAATTTTAATTTTTTTATTGCTAAGTATAGGTACAGTTTGTTCGGCTCAAAAAGAGTCCGATTCTTTATGGAGCATTTGGAAAGATACGAGTAAAGAAGATACTTTACGTTTAAAATCATTAGTCGGTTTAAACAATAGTTTTGTATATAAAAATCCCGACAGTGCAATAGTTTTGGCAAAAAAAGGCGTTCGTTTAGCAGATGAAGCTAGGGTTTTTAAATATAAAGCGAAATTTCTAAATCAATTAGGTAGGGCAGAGACTGTCAAATCTAATTATAAAGAAGCATTGTCTTATTTTGACCAAAGCTTGACTTTGAGTAAAAAAACAGCAGATACATTTGGACAAGCCAAAGTATATATAAATATGGGTAATGTTTATATTCATAAAGGAGGTTTTGATACAGCTTTAGATTACTATGCTAAAAGTTTAGCTATTTATGAAAAAATAAAATATAAGCAAGGAGTAGGAGCTGTTAATAACAACATGGGATTAATAGCTGGTAATAATGGAGATTACGACTTAGCAGAAGTTTACTTTAATAAAAGTTTAGAAATTAGTTTATTACTAAAGGATAGTTTAGGAATTTCAAGAGCTTATGGGAATTTAGCGAATCTCAGCCGAACAAGAGGAGAAATAGAAGAGGCTATTCAATTTTTTTCTAAAAGTTTAACTATAAAAGAAAAAATAGACGATATAAATGGGATAGCTATTACGACTGTTAATTTAGGAAACGTATATAAGTTACAGGGAAATTTTACTAAAGCGATTGATTTATATTCTAAAAGCTTAATCTTTTATAAAAAAATGGGAAATCAAAGAGGGGTTGCAGGGGTCAATGAGAATATAGGAGGAGTTTATGAGGCTATGAATGAATATGAAAAAGCATTAGAGTTTTATAAAAAAAGTTTGGCAATAAGAATAGAAATAGATGCAAAAAAAGGTGTAGCTGAGTCCTATATAAATTTAGGAAGCATATATGAAACTAAAAATGAGAACCTTCAAGCATTAACATTTTTTTATAAGAGTTTTTTACTTATGAAAGAAGTAGGATATCAAGAAGGAATAGCAGAAGGATACTATAACTTAGGGCGTATATTTATAAAATCACAAAATAAAGAAGGAAATGTTTCGAATGTAGCGTTTGAAAATGTAATAGAGCAAGGAGAAATACTAGACTTGTTAAATTTGAGAAAGGGTAATGACGAGACAATATTTTATAAAAAGAGTTTAGCTATATTTGAAGAAATAGAGAATAAATCAGGGATTGCTAAATTAAAATTGGCTTTAGCTAATTATTATAAAATAAAAGGTAACAATAAAAAATCATTACCATATGCATTAGACTCCTATAATATAGCATCTGAAACAGGAAATATTGATTTGAAAAAAACGGCATCAAAATTATTGGCTCAAATATATGAAGAAAAAAAAGATTTTAAGAATGCTTTAATAATGAAAGAAACATACATTAGTTTGAGAGATAGTTTAGAGAATGAAAGCAATCAAAAAGCGATTATTCAGCATGAATACAGAAGTCAATATGAAAAACAAGCTATCGCTGATTCTATAAAACATTTGGAAGCTCAAAAAATTAATGAAATAGAAATAGCAAAGCAAAAAACAGAAATAAAAAATAAAAAGTTACAACAGTATGCTCTTTTTGGCGGGTTGAGTTTGATGGTTTTGTTTTTAATTTTTATACTAAAAAAGAATAAAGAAATAAATTTACAAAAAGAAGAAATAAACATTCAAAAAGAATTTGCAGAAGAACAGCAACATGTTGCAGAAGCTCAAAAAGAGGAATTAACTCATCAACACAATCAAATAAGAGACAGCATCGATTATGCTCAAACCTTGCAAAAATCGGTACTTCCATCCTTTACAGATGTAAACAACAACTTTCCTAATAATTTTGTTTATTTTCAACCCAAAGATGTTGTTAGTGGAGATTTCTTTTGGACATATAGCAAAGGTAATTTAAAGTATTTGGCAGTTGTAGATTGTACAGGTCATGGAGTGCCTGGAGCATTTATGACCATTGTAGCAAACAATTTATTAAACGAAATTATGCAAGATAATTTTAATAGTCCTAAAGAAATAATAGAAGAATTGCATCGACGAATAAAAATAAGAGTAGGAGGACATAAAGACGCAAAAGTGAGAGATAGTATGGATTTAGGTCTTTTGAGTTACAACCAAGCTAAAAAAGAAGTTCTGTTTGTAGGTACGCATACAAGTTTGTATTTGGTAAGAAATGGTAAATTACAAAAATTTAAAGGTTCAAAAGCCGATATTGGATATAGCGAAGAAATACAAGTAGAACAACACAATATAGCTGTAATTGAAAACGATATGCTTTATTTCCATAGCGATGGCTATCCAGACCAAAAAGGAGGAGCAAAAAATAAAAAGTTTTACTACAAACCAATTCGTAACAAATTTGAAGAAATAAGCCTTCTAAACCTAGAAGAACAAAAATCGATTATGCAAAAAACGTTTAATGATTGGAAAGGAAACAAAGAACAATTAGACGATGTGTGTATGATTGGAGTTAGGGTTTAAATTAAATTTAAAATTAATACTTTTGTAAATTTAGATTCAGTATAGATTTGTTTTTGTAGTAAAAATAGCACTTCAATAACAAAAAATAATTACCTTTGTTTTACCATGAAGTATTCGGTAATTTTAAATGCAGAACAATTCGATTTGACAATTAATCGTCTATGTTTTCAATTAATAGAAAATCATAATGACTTTTCAAATTCTGCAATTATAGGTTTGCAACCTAGAGGTATATTTTTAGCCAATAGATTACAACAAAAATTGCAAGAATTGACAAATATATCACCACAAACGGGAGCATTAGACATTACTTTTTTTAGAGATGATTTTAGACGAAAATCACACCCACTTATTCCAAGTGTAACGAATTTAGATTTTTCGATAGAAAATAAAAAAATAATATTGGTCGATGACGTACTTTTTACAGGAAGAACAGTTAGAGCAGGAATGGAGGCTGCATTGAGCTATGGAAGACCATCACAAATCGAATTAATGACTTTTATAGACCGAAGATTTAGTAGAAACTTACCGATATCGCCTAATTATATTGGGAAATCTATAGATTCTATAGCCACAGAACGAGTAGAAG
>CAMZKF010000061.1 GCA_947311095.1 uncultured Flavobacteriales bacterium | reverse complement strand
TTTCTAGTTGATGAATAAAATCTATTCATAGCCTTAGCTATGAATAGATTTTATGAAGATAAATAGTGAAAAAAGAGACGGTTTATTTAGCTTATATTGATGTTCTTTTGGTATTATAGCAGAAATTAAACAATTTTTTTTCGGATAAGAATAAGAATTGTAAGACAAATTAGAAAGATAGAAAAGCAAACAAAAGCTAAGAAGGTTTCTCCGTATATTGTATTTCCAATGGCAAATAAAGTAGCGTAAACACCTATTGTAGCTGTAATAAAAGCTATAATTTTAAAGCCAAAGTTCTCATATTTATTTATAACTCCATTTTTATCTGTAAATACTAAGGATTCAAATTTGTTGAGAACTTGATTTGATTCAGGTTTGGTTATTAAGGTAATAAAGATCCAGCCTAAAGTAGTAATAAATATACTCCATAATAGTTTTTCATTTCCAGACAATGTAATTAAAGGTTGTTCTAGTTTAGCGTTTATAAAAAAGAAAATAGCAATACAAAAAGAGATAGACATAGCAGCTATTTCACTATAAGGATTTATTTTTGTCCAAAACCATCTAAGTATAAAAAGTAAGCCAGTACCAGCTCCAATTAAAAGCATTAAATCAAATACTTCTTTTGCATTGTCGTAAATTAAAGAAAGAAAACCTGCCATAATCATTAGTAAAGCGGTAGAAATACGACCCACGTTTACGTCTTGTTGAGGAGTAGAACTTTGATTTATAAATCGTTTGTAAATATCATTTACAATATAAGAAGCTCCCCAATTGAGTTGAGTGGAAAGCGTAGACATAAAAGCAGCGATAAGAGAAGTAGCAACTAGACCTAGTAATCCAACAGGTAAAAATGTTAGCATAGCAGAATAAGCTAAATCGTGACCAATGTAGTTTTCTGTTAAATTTGGAAAAGCAGTTTGAAGAGCTTCTAGGTTTGGAAACATAACTAAAGAAGCTAAACCAACAATAATCCAAGGCCATGGACGTAGTGCATAATGAGCAAAATTAAAAAACAAAACAGCCCAAGTTGCATTTTTTTCGTCTTTTGCAGCTAGCATTCTTTGAGCAATATATCCTCCACCTCCAGGTTCAGCTCCAGGATACCAAACGCTCCACCATTGAACAGCAAGTGGAATAATTAGAATCGTAATGAGTAATTCTGTATTTTCAAAATCAGGAAAAAACGATAGCTTATCTGTTAAAATAGGGTTGGAAATTAACTTGTCAATTCCTCCTATTTCAGGAAGATTTACAATATAAACAGTTGCCCATATAGATCCAACCATTGCAATTATAAATTGAAAAAAGTCGGTAAGTAAAACACTTTTTAAACCTCCAAGAGAGGAGTAAATAACGGTAACAACACCAGCGATTAGAAGTGTTTGATAAGGAGCTAAGCCAAACAATACATGACCAATTTTATTTCCTGCTAGGCAAACTCCAGCCATTGTTATAACGTTGAATACAACACCTAAGTAAACGGCTCTAAAACCTCTTAAATATGAAGCTGATTTTCCAGAATACCGAAGTTCGTAAAATTCTAAATCTGTAGTCATTCCTGATTTTCTCCAAAGTTTTGCATAGAAAAAAACGGTTAACATTCCCGTTAGTAGCATAGACCACCAAACCCAATTACCATAAACACCGCTTCCATCTTCTCTTACAATGTTGGTTACGAGCCCCGGAGTGTCTGCTGCAAATGTGGTAGCAACCATTGAAACACCTAATAGCCACCAAGGCATTTTTCGTCCTGATAGAAAAAAATCTTCGGCACTAGAAGATGCTTTTTTACTGGTAATAATCCCAATAGAAATAGAGAGAATGAAAAATAAAATAACGATAATCCAGTCAATGTATTCTAATTGCATATTTTTTAGCTTTTGTAAATTCAAAAATAGGTTTTATATCGAATAGATGCGTAAATATTGCATTTGATTTTGAAAAGGAGAATGTTAGTAATTTATAATTAGAATAAGTGTGTATTATTTCAATGTCAATTTGGGGCTAATCTTGTTTTTAACACGAAATTAACTAATGTAAATCATGTTTTGTGAAAAATAGCAATTATATTTGTCTAAAATTTTATAAAATGAAAACAAAATTAGTACAAATGATGTTTGTTTCTATGGCTTTTGTAGCTTGTGGAAATGAAGAAAAAGAAACAGAGAAACACGTAGAAACTACTGTCGAAATGTCTAAAGAAGACCAAGCTAAAGTATTGGAATTGGAAAAAAAAGCAACTATTTTAGAGCAGGGGGCTAAAGAATTAGAAGCAAAAACAGAAGCTGTATCTTTAGAAGTTGACGAATTATTAAAAGATATTTAAAAAAAACAAGAAAATGAAAGTATTAGTTATTACACTAGGATTGTTTGCCTCTATTTCAGTATCAGCACAATTTAACAAAGCTGATTTAGAAAAAAAAGGAAAAGCAGTAGAAACAACAGTTAAAGCGTCAACTCATAAAGTAGAAGCGTCAGCAAAGGAGCTAAAAGAAAAACATTTAAAAGATGTTGATACTAAAGGTTTGGAAGCAAAAGCTAACGATTTAAAAGCTGAAGTTTCTGAGGGAATAGAAGGGAAAGTTGATGGAGCTAAAGATGCTGCAACAGATTTAGTAGATAAAAAAGCTAATGGAGCAGGAGAAGAGCTAGAAAGTGCTAAAGATAATGCTACGGAAAAAGTTGAAGCACACACAGAAACTGTTGCAGATCATAAAGAAGAAGTAAATACAACTTTTGACGAAAATAGAGCTGATGCTGCAAAAAAAGCTGTCGATTCAAGTGCAAAAAAAGCAGAAGCTTCAATTTCAAAGTCTGAAGAAGAAGTAGCAAAGTCTGAAAATAAAATAAAAGAAGCATTTACTAAAATAGAAACATTAAAAGCAGAAGGGAAATTAAATCCTGAAGAATACGCAGCTAAATTATCTAAAATTGAAGCAGCCAAAACAGCTTTAGAGGGTTTAAAATCTAAAATTTCTTCTCAAAAAGAAAATTTAAGTGGAATTATCAAATGAGCTAAAAAATAAATAGAATTATTTTTTGCTAGTTGATGAATAAAACCGATTCATAGTCTTAGCTATGAATCGGTTTTATAAAGATAAAAAAAGAAACGGTTTATTTAGCTTATTTTGATGTTCTTTTGGTATTAATCCGACTTGACTCATATAGATACAGTTT
>CAMZKF010000060.1 GCA_947311095.1 uncultured Flavobacteriales bacterium | reverse complement strand
GCGAATCCTAATTAGGATTCGCTGAAAAACAGTTTTAAACACATTAAAACCTGCAATTCTAATTGTATTGAAATAGATTGATAAAAAAGTTATGTTAGTAAACTTCTAAACACCTAAGACAAACATAGTCGGTCTTTTTTTTAGGTTTGGAATTGATTTTTTCCATTCGTTAATTGTTTTGGTTACTATAAATTCTGTTTCTAAAGAAATATCTGTAGCAATACAGAGTTTTAGATTACCATTAAAAAAAGTGAGAATTTCATTCAAAAGGCTCATATTTCTAAACGGAGTCTCCATAAAAAGTTGCGTATGATTCTGTTTTGCTAGTCGCTCAATTTCTTTCATTTTTTTTAATTTCGCACTTTTATCAAAAGGTAAATAACCGTTAAAAGTAAATTGCTGACCATTAAACCCACTAGATATTAGAGCCATAAGAATAGAAGAAGGACCAACTAACGGAACTACCTGTATGTTTTTTCGATGTGCTATTTTTGCTATTTCACTTCCAGGATCTGCTATACCAGGACAACCAGCTTCGCTAATCATTCCCACATCAAAACCTTCCATTGTAGGGTCTAAATAATTAAAAACATCTCTAGGATCTGTATGTTTATTTAGTTCAAAAAAAGTAATCGAATCGATGTCAACCGTTCTATCAATTTTTTTTAAATACCGTCGAGTTGTTTTTATATTCTCAACAATTAGATATTTTAAAGTAATTAATTTTTCTTGAACTTCTTTAGGAATGACAGCTTCTATCGAAGATTCTCCTAAAGTCATTGGAAGCATGATTAGTTTTCCTTTCATTATTTATATTTTTCTATTATTATTGAACAAGCCTTTTCTAACATTTGATAAACATTATCAAAGCCTTCGTCACCTCCAAAATAAGGATCTGGAACATTTCTATTTTCATTGGGAAATAATTCATTTAAAATCATTTTAACTTTTGATTTTTCATTTTCTGTTTTTGCTAAAGCTATAATGTCGTTATAGTTGGATTCATCCATTACATAAATTAAATCATAAATATCAAAATCTGAGATTTGAAAAGGTCGAGAACGTTGATTATTTATATCTATTTTATGTTTATTCGCAACTTCAATAGATCTATAATCGGGGTGTTCTCCCTCGTGTGTAGCTATAGTTCCCGCTGAATCGACCTCCCAATTTAAGCTAAGTTGATTGCTTTTATCTTGTAATATTCCTTCTGCCAATGGAGAACGACAGATATTGCCTAGGCAAACCATTAATATTTTCATGTCCTTAATGTTTAAAATACAAAGATAGTTGTATTATATTCAAAACAAATTTATGCTTCTTTCTTTTATACTCCCATTGTAAAATAGACTGAATCCATTGATACAATATTTCGGTATAAACCTAAAAATAAATTACTAGACAAAAAAAAGGCTAGTAAAACACTAGCCTTTTTTTTAATTAATTATGAAATCAAATTACATTCCCATACTAGCTTTAAACTCTTCCATTGTCATAGGTGTATAACCTTCAGGAATACTAAATTCTGATTGAGGTAATTTTTCTTTAGTTACCGATTTAGCAGTTAAAGTCATTACCATTCCTTGAGGAGTCATAGAATATTCTAAAGGAAAACCTTTTAGTCCTTTTAGTTTTGAATTAGCTTCTGCAGGTATTTCATCTGTATAATAAACGTCAATTTCATTTACTTCTCCATTTTCATCTTCTACAATCATTATAGCATGTTTGCATTTATACCCTGCTATTTTTTTTGTTTTGTCATCGTATTTAAACACTGGCTTTTTTTCATTTTTTAAATCTTCTTCAGTTGGAGCAGGCATATTAATTGCCATTTTTTGTCCCATCATTTCCATTAACAATACACTTTCTTTCGTCTTGGTATCACTAATAACAGTTTGAGCTCCCATCATTGTATTTTGAATGATTTTAGTTTTTTCTTTACCAATAATCAAATCCATTGTAGCGGGAAGCATAGCACGTTGAGACTCTAAAGCTTCTGGTAGTTCATAATCTAAAGAATAAATAATTTTTCCTTCGAATTGAGCGAAAGAGTTTCCTACAAAGAAAGCAACGAATGCTATAAGTGAAATTAATTTAGTTTTCATAATGTGTTATTTTATAATAAGTTTTTAAATATTTCTTCTACTTCATACAACATTCGTTCCAAAGAAACTTTTTTGTAATTTGCGGGAACTTTAAATATACTGTCATTTACTACTGCTTCGCTAACTTCAGAAGCTTTAAAACGCATTTGCAAACCGTATTGATCGACTTCATAACCAAGTAAAACACCTTCTATGCTTTGATAAGGATTACACCAATTACTATGTTTTAGCGCAATTCCCTTAGCTTCAAAGACTTCACAATCGTATCCGTCTTCAAGTTTTTCAAAAACGCCCATATATTTTTCACACAAGATACCTGCAACAGAATCTGTGGTGTTTAACGCTATTATATCTGGAATACCATTCTTTTTAATCATTGTATCTGTTAAGGCTACATCTAACTCTGAATATATTTTTTTCTGACCAAAATGAAGTAACATAATCAGCGTACTATCTTTACAATTAGAAATTAGAGAAGATCCAAACATTGAGTTATCGACGGTGTTTTTATATCGACTTCCTTTAAACTCCATTCTCATTTCTGCAGGCATCATCGACAACATAAATTTATCTTTAAAATAAGGATAAGTTATATCATATTTAATAATTCCTTCTGAAATACCTGCGTTCTGCTCTCCCCCACACCCCTGAAAAGTAATTGTAAATACTAAGGTTAGGTAGAAAAAAATATTATATTTTAAATTATTCATTTAAATTTTAAGTCAATTTAGTACAAATATAATTTTTTTTTTAAAAGAATAGACCTTTTTTAGATTCATTTTGTTTAATCTTTTTTATTAATGATTATTAACCTTATAAAATTTTAAACTCTGTCCTTCTATTTTGTTGTCTTCCCGAAGAGCTATTGTTAGAGGCAACTGGCTTGGTAGAACCATATCCTTTTGCTACTAATCTTGTTTTTGAAATTCCTTTTTGTGTTAAATAATCGACAACAGCTTGAGCTCTTTCCTGAGATAATTTTTTGTTTAAACTTTCACTACCTACATTATCTGTATGTCCTGATATTTCTATTTTTAGACTAGGAACTTCCTTTAACAAATCTACGAGGCGGTTTAATTCTCCATTAGATTCTGAACGAAGTGTAGATTTTCCAGAATCAAAGAATATATTCCTTAGAGCAATGGTACTTCCTTTTTTTATGTTTTTTAATTTTATAATTTTATTTACCATGTTAAAATTTCCTCCATTTTTTATATCAAAATTTTCACTATGAAATAAATAGCCGTCTGCTTCTACGGTAATTCCATAGTTTTTTCCTGAGGTTAAGGACAGTAAGAATTTTCCCGTAGCGCTATTAGTCATTATGGTTTCAATTTGTCTTCCTGTTGTATTATCTGTTATTGTAATTTTAGCTTCAATAGCTTTATCGCTTATTGCATCTACTGTTTTACCTTTAAATACAGTTAGCGATTTTTTATTAACTTTTACTTTATTTTCAATTTGAACATTTTTTATAGGTTTAGCCACGCTAGCCAAAAGATAATCCTCTGTTGCTAATGTTTGATTTTTTTCTGTTCCCCAGAATGTAACCTTATAAATATCCAAACCTCCTTTTCCTCCTTCTCTATTAGATGCTATATATGCAAATTTACCACTAGCAGTTGCCGCAAAGAAATAATCGTCGTAAGGAGTATTAATAGGGTAACCTAAATTTTCAGGCTCTGACCATGAACCTTGTTTTTTGTATGAAACAAAAATATCCATTCCCCCCATAGAATTATGTCCCTCGCTACCAAAATACATGGTTTCTCCATCGGGATGCATGTAAACAGACCCTTCGTTAAACCTAGAATTTACCGTAGAACCAACTGTTTGAGCTGCTCCAAATTCGTCTTTTCGTCCATTCATTCTTCCACAAAAGAAAATATCTGTTCCTCTGCTTGAATTTCCTACTTTCTTACTCGAAACAAACATGATTTTTCGGTCGTTAAAATTGTAACTAGCATAAGTTTGATTAGCTTTAGTATTCAGTCCTCTGTGCAATTTTTTAGGAGCTGTCCAATTTGCTCCTTTCAATAGGCTTTCATAAATATCGTAATTATCTCCTTCATTTTTATAAATTAACATTTTAGTTCCGTCGTAAGATAACATCGTAGCTGTTTCATCTAGTGTTGTATTTAACGATTTCATAGATTTAGGAGCTGACCATTTCCCATTATCTAGCAACTCTGTTTTATAAATATCTCCGTCGTATTCTCCAACTTCATTGGGTTTGTGACCATTTTCTCTGTTTGATGTAAATACAATAGTTGCTCCATCTGTTGAAATACAGGGGCTATATTCATCACTTTTAGTATTTATGTTTTTTACATTATCAATCCAAGCTCTAACAGGAGTCGCTGTTAGTACTTTTCCAGATTTACATTCTTTTATTCGTTTTTTCAGCATTCGCCCCAAGGTTTCAACATGTTTAGATTTTGTTGCTGATTCAAATTTTGTATAATGCTTTATAGCCTTACCAAAGTCCATATCTAACTGATATGCCATTCCTAAATAAAAATCAATAAAACGATCTACCTCAGGATCTAGCTTCATAGCTTTTTCAAGATAAGGTAAAGCTTTATATTTTTCGTTAGTATATAAATATGCATTTCCTAACATAAAATTAACCTTAGCATTTTTAGGATTAAATTTATTTGCTTTTTTTAGCTCTATAATAGCTGATTTAAATAAATTCCCAGGATTAAGAACGCTATAAATAGATTCATTACCTTGTTCCATTAATTCTTCTGCTTTTTCATAATGAACAAGAGCTTTTTTAAAGTCTTCTTTTTTGTCTTTAAAGTTACTTGCTTTAAATTCTACATTTTGACCATAACCTGTATAGCATAAGAATAATACGGCGGGTAATAATATTTTTGTGATAAGTTTCATAATGTAATATAATATATGATTTTTTTTTGCTTAAAATGAACAATTTCCTGAATGATAGACCGTTCCGTTTTCAGAACCAAGTTGGCTTGCTTTATTCCAATCCTTACAAGCTCCTTCTAAATCTCGATTCATCTCTTTAGAAACACCTCTATTTGCATAGGCTTCAGAAAAGTTTTCATCTAATGAAATAGCTTTAGAAAAATCTTCAATAGCTGCTTTATATTTTTTGTTTTTATGTTTTATAATTCCTCTGTTGTTATAAGCTGGAGCATATTTATTGTTAATGGCAATTGCTTTATTAAAATCAATCAAGGCTTCATTTATCTTTCCTTGCTCCATATTCATAGCTCCTCTATTATTATATGCTAAATAAAATTTAGGATCTAATGATATAGCTTTGCTATAGGCATTTTTTGCACCTTGGTAATCTTTTAATTGTTTTTTGACTGTTCCTATGTTATTAAAAACAAAAGCATGTTTAGCTCCGTATTTTCCCGCTTGTTGATAGTCTAGCAACGCTTGTTTATAGTTCTTTTTCATTCTATAACAACTACCTCTATCATTATATGCAGCATAAAAATCTGGTTTAAGTTCAATAGCTTTTGTCAATGATTTAATGGCTTTGTCGTATTCTCCTAACATAAATAAAATACCTCCTCCATTATAAAAATGTTTTTCATTTTTACTGTCAAAAATTGCGCCTGTGAATAATCTGCTAACGCTTTTTTTAATTGCCCGTTTTTTTGATAAGCATAAGCCCGTTGAGCATAAGCATTTGCATTTTCTTCGTTAAGTTGAATTAATTTTGAAAACGTAGAAATAGCACCTTTATAAAGACGAGCTTGATTTTGAGCTACCCCTTTATTGTAATAAGCAGCTTCAAATTTAGGATCTCCACTAATGGCAGTACTAAAAGAAGAAATAGCTTTTTTATAATTTTTATTACTAAAATAAGTAACCCCTGTATTGTAAGCCTCCTGAGCTTCTGCTGTTGCTGCTGTTGCTGCATTTTCAGCATTAACTTTATTTAGTAAATCTTGCTCTTCTTGCGAAAGTTCTCCCTGTGAAAATAATGTAAATACAAATATTGTATTGAACACCATTAATAATAGTTTTTTCATACCGATAGTTTTTTATTTAAAAATCGAAGATATAGTTATTAATAGTAGATGTCAATTTTAGTTTTTAACAAGATTCATATTTATACACAATTTTTAACTTGCTGTTTGTTTATCAGCTGATTAAGTTATTTTATTTTATTTGATGTTTATATGTAGTCAATAATGTTAATTGTTTTTTTATTAGAATTAAGAAGAGTCTTTTTATCTTTACCTAAAACTTTAGAGGTGCTATTATATATAGCTGAGAAATACTCTTAGAACTTGATCTAGGTAAAACTAGCGTAAGGAAAAGTGTTTTTATATTCATTGTTTGAATGTTAGCTATTTAAATAAAAATAAAAACGAATCAAGAGCTATACCTTTATGTTTTAGTAAAATAACACAATGATAGCAATAAAATTAAACAGTCAAATAGTCAAGGCTTCAAATAATATTTCATTGAATTTATTTTTAACCGATAATAAATTAGAAAGTTCAACGGGAATAGCAGTAGCTTTAAATCAAACTGTAATTCAGAAAGAAAATTGGAAAGAGATTTATTTAAAAGACGGTGATGAAATTTTAATTATTACAGCGACACAAGGAGGATAACAATTAGTTAAAAAAAAAAATTAAACAATGGCAAAAAAAGAGTATATACCGAATTCGACATCAAAAATTACTAGAGATCCTTTTCCTGGATCGGAAAAAATTTATGTAGATGGAGAAATTCATAAAAACATTAAAGTCGCAATGCGAGAAATCTCATTGGCTGATTCAGGAGCAATGTTTTCAGAAGGTACTTTTTCAAAAAAAGAAAACGCACCTATTACAATTTACGATACTTCAGGCCCTTATACAGACCCAACTATCGAAATTGACGTTAGAAAAGGTATTCCTGCAATAAGAAAGCAATGGATATTGGATAGAGGGGACGTTGAACAAATGGACGAAATATCATCGGAATACGGAAAAGAAAGATTAGCGAATAGTGAATTAACTCACTTACGTTTTCAGCATTTACAAAAACCTTTAAGAGCCAAAAAAGGAGCAAATGTAACTCAAATGCATTATGCTAAAAAAGGAATTATAACTCCAGAAATGGAATATGTAGCGATACGAGAAAACCAAAGATTGCAAGATTATAAAGGAAAAATAAACCAACACCCTGGTTTTAGTTGGGGCGCAAATATTCCTGAAGTTATAACGGCTGAATTTGTTCGTTCTGAAATAGCTGCTGGGAGAGCTGTATTACCAAACAACATCAATCATCCAGAAACAGAACCAATGATTATCGGCCGTAATTTCTTAGTTAAAATCAATGCTAATATAGGAAACTCAGCTGTAACATCTTCAATTGAAGAAGAGGTAGAAAAATTGGTTTGGGCAACACGCTGGGGAGCCGACACTGTAATGGATTTGAGTACAGGAAAAAACATTCACGAAACGAGAGAATGGATTATTCGTAATTCTCCTGTTGCTATTGGAACAGTCCCTATTTATCAAGCATTAGAAAAAGTAAATGGAAAAGCCGAAGATTTAACGTGGGAATTATTTAGGGACACCTTAATAGAACAAGCAGAGCAAGGGGTCGATTATTTTACTATCCATGCAGGAGTTCTTTTACGCTATGTTCCAATGACCGCAAATCGAGTAACAGGAATCGTTTCTAGAGGCGGTTCAATAATGGCTAAATGGTGTTTAGCTCATCATAAAGAAAGTTTTTTATATACTCATTTCGAGGAAATTTGTGAAATTATGAAAACTTACGATGTAGGTTTTTCTTTAGGAGATGGATTGCGTCCTGGCTCTATTGCAGATGCTAATGACGCTGCTCAATTTGCAGAGTTAGAAACCTTAGGAGAATTGACGAAAATAGCTTGGAAACATGATGTTCAAGTCATGATTGAAGGACCTGGACATGTTCCTATGCAAATGATAAAAGAGAATATGGACAAGGAATTAAAAGATTGTTATGATGCTCCTTTTTATACTTTAGGACCATTGACCCAAGATATAGCTCCAGGTTACGACCATATAACATCTGCAATAGGAGCTGCAAATATAGGGTGGTACGGAACAGCTATGCTTTGTTATGTAACTCCTAAAGAACATTTAGGACTACCAAATAGAGACGATGTAAAAGAAGGTGTTATTACTTATAAAATAGCAGCTCATGCAGCCGACTTAGCCAAAGGTTTTCCAGGTGCTCAAATTAGAGACAATGCCATGAGTTTGGCTCGATTTGAATTTCGTTGGGAAGACCAATTTAATTTAGCATTAGACCCCGATACAGCTAGAGAATATCACGATGAAACTTTACCTGGGGTAAATGCTAAAGTAGCCCATTTTTGCTCGATGTGTGGACCAAATTTCTGTTCGATGAAAATATCTCAAGATGTGAGAGATTATGCTAACGAAAAAGGATTAAATCCTGAAAAAGCAATTGAAGAAGGTATGAAAGCAAAAACAGAAGAATTTAAATCAAAAGGAGGTGAGCTTTATTTAGAACCTGAAGCTCTAAAATAGAAATAACTATTTAAAACTCTAAAAATATGCTCTGTTAACCTCAAATAGACTCAACCTAAATTTGTCAAAGTATTCGCTTTACTAAAAATAGGTTGAGTCTATAAATTACCCCCCCTTTATATAAAAAAATAAATGCTATTACAATCATCAAAAAATAAAACCTTTAGAAAGGATTTTGCACATTCCTTTTATATTAATGTTTAATGCTTATCCGCTTGTTTCCCCAAGACGGAAAAAGTGTCCTTAATTTTCTTTATACTCTGTATCTTCAAGCCAGACAGGCTCTTCATT
>CAMZKF010000059.1 GCA_947311095.1 uncultured Flavobacteriales bacterium | reverse complement strand
CGGAGTAAGTAACTATGTTAGGACTAAAGAAATCGCCTGCATCTACAATGTTATTTGTATTAACATCTTCCAACAATTTCTCATCAGTTATTACAGCTCTCACATTGCCGAGATGGTCTTTTAACTCGTAAGTCTTGTAACTTATTGGTCTAAAATATTCTTTTGTGTTGTCTCCATATATTTTATAAACTTGTATAGGTAAACTTTCACTCCAAGAGTGTTCTAATCGTTCTGTAAGAGAACTATTGGTATTGATTGTGTAAGAAAAATCATTGTGTAAGCCTATTCCTGTCGAATAATTGTGCAACTGTTCGATAGTGTTGTTTAGGTTTGGTATGTATAGTTTTTGACTCAAGTCTTTTTTATTTTTCTAACAAATATACTAAATTTATATTGTTTATATCCATGCTTTGTAAATCTATGGTTTCCATTTTGTTTAGTTGTAGCTTTAGCCAATGCATCGTTGAATCATGCAACGTAATTGTTTTAGTTTACTTACGTTTTAAGTAAGCATAAATTTTTAACGAAGTATCTAAAAATAAAATTTTAGGATTGGCATTTCTTTCTAAATGAAAATAAGCATCATTTAAAACTTGAGTAAGAACCACAATATTTTTATGGTTAATAAAAGGAGAAAATTTATCTAAAAATTTTCGTTGAGATGTAGTTAGAACAACTAAGTCTGAATCGGCATAATGTCCTACAATACTTTGTCTAAACATTCCTAAAGCAAAAACAATAAAATTCTTTTGTGTTTCTCTTCCTGCTCCAGCAATAGAATCTACCCAGTCGATGGTTTCTCCAATGTTTCTAGTATAGCACAATCGCATCCATTTTATAAAATTATCGAGGTTAAAAGAAGCTTGTTCTTTATTTTCCATTAATGAAATTGCTAGACTAACATTGCCTTCTGCCAAGTGAGCGTAAGTTAAGGCTTCTTCTTTCTGTAACCCTTCTTTTTCTGTCAAGTAAGTCGCTAATTCTTCTTCTTTTAATTTTGGGATTTTTACTAATTGAGTTCTCGAAAGAATTGTACTAATAATATTTTCTTGATTTTCAGAAACTAGTATAAAAAGTGTGTCTTTAGGTGGTTCTTCAATTATTTTTAAAAGCTTGTTGGCAGCTTGAATATTCATTTGTTCAGGCATCCACATAATCAAAATTTTGTAGCCTCCTTCAAATGATTTTAAACTAATTTTTTTTACAATTCGTTGACTTTCTTCCGTTCCTATTGTACCTTGTTTGTTGTCATTTCCTAAAGTTGAATACCACTCTTTTAAACTGAAATAATAAGTTTTTTCAAGTTGTTCTTTCCATTTTAAAAATACATCATCGGCAGTTCGAGTTGATTTTAATAAGTGTATTGGAAAAGAGAAATGCAAATCAGGATGACTAAGTTTTTCTACTTTGATGCAAGAGCTACATACACCACAAGAGTCGGTTTGTGTTCTGTTTTTACAAAAAATAAATTGCGCATAAGCAATTGCTAAAGGTAAACTGCCACAACTTTCAGGCCCCAGAAATAATTGAGCATGGCTAATTCGATTGTGATTTACAGTTTCTGTTAAATGGCTTTTTACAAGCTCTTGTCCTATTATTTGATTAAACTTCATATTATTTATTGTCCCCAAATATACTTAAACTAATTTGTATTTTAGAAACATAATGCGGTTATTTATGATATATGTTTTTTTGTGATGTTAACAAAGATTAGTTTATTTTTTCTAGCTAATAGAATGATAAATGTTTTTCTAAGAACAGAAAATAATAAAAAAATAAAGATAGGCTATCATTTTTTTTATGTATTATTGTCGATTAAACATTAGCTACAGTAATGAGAGATAGCTAACTAAAAATTATATTTTGAGCGAATTAGTAAAAGGAGCAATAACGGGTTTTTTGTTTGTAGGAGTACTTCTGCTAGCTATAACGACGAATAAATATACCTTAGCAGCGTTGTTCTATATTATTTCGATGGCGGGATTATATGAGTTTTATAGGCTAATGGAAAAAGTTGGATTCAAGCCAAAGAAAAGTATTGCTATGTTTGTCGCTTCTATTATTTATGGTATTATAGCTATTTATAGTTTTGGAGCGTTTAGTTTTTCTTATTTGTTGTTTATTTTTCCTTTATTAGTCAGTTTGGTTGCTTTGGAATTGTTTAGAAAGAGTGAGTATCCTGTAACCAATATTGCTTTTTCTGTGATGGGAATTCTTTATGTTGTTATTCCTCTGTCAATCCTAAATTTTTTTGCATACGATACTACATTTTACAACGAAATGGATATTAATACCAATCATTATTCAAGTTTGCTTTTAGTAGGTTTTTTTATGATTCAATGGGCAAACGATACGGGTGCATATTTGGTTGGTTCTCAAATAGGAAAACATAAATTATTTGAACGTATATCTCCCAATAAAACATGGGAAGGATTTTATGGAGGTGCTGTTTTAGCAATTTTAATGGGAATGGGATTCGCTTATTTTTTTGATGGAGAAATGATTCATTGGATAATAGTCGCTTTGCTTATAGTTGTATTTGGAACATTAGGAGATTTAACTGAGTCTCAGATAAAAAGAAGTTGTGGGGTCAAAGATTCGGGAAATTTGTTACCTGGTCATGGGGGAGTATTGGATCGTTTTGACGGTGTTTTATTTTCAGCTCCATTTGTTTTGGCGTACCTTCAACTCGTATATTTACAAGTAATTAATAATTAAATAATAAACAATGACAATTCATAAAGAAGGATTTAGAATTATAGCGACCTCTTTTATCGTTTTGATAATTGTTAATGTAGCCTTTAAGTTTTTTTTGAGTGACTTACCTTATGTTTGTATTCCTTTAAGGATAGTGACGTTGGTTTTGTTTTTCTTAATTGTTTACTTTTTTAGAATACCTAAAAGAACAGTAACAATAAATGACAATTTAATACTAGCTCCTTCAGACGGAACAGTTGTAGTGATTGAAGAGGTAGAGGAAAACGAATTTTTAAAAGAAAAATGTACCCAAATTAGTATTTTTATGTCTCCTTTAAATATTCATTGTCAATGGTTTCCAGTCAATGGAGAGGTTACTTACACGAAACATCATTCGGGCTCTTATTTGGTTGCTTGGCATCCTAAGTCGAGTACCGAAAATGAAAGAAATACAATAGTAGTAAAAGCAAAAAATGGAAAATCAATCTTGTTTCGACAAATAGCAGGGGCTGTCGCTCGTCGCATTGTTTGTTTTACAAAAGCTGGGGATTTAGCTTCTCAAGACAAACAAGCTGGGTTTATCAAATTTGGTTCAAGAATAGATGTGTTTGTTCCTTTAAACGCTAAAATTAAAGTTGGTTTAGAACAAAAAGTTCAAGGAAACCAAACGGTATTAGCTGAATTTTAAAGTTTTATGAAATATTAACGAAACTTATTTATTTTTTTACCTATCTTAGCGTTAAATTAAAAAAAAACAATATTATGAAAAAGTTCTTATTAGCATTCGGAATTATTTTAGCACTTGCATTTACAGTAACTGCTGCAACAACAAATTTTAACACAGAAACTAAAACACATCAATCAGGAGTAGATGGAGATTGTGATAAGTGTGGGAAGAAAGACTGTAAAGGAGATTGTACAAAGAAAGCATGTTGTAAAAAAGGAGAAAAATCATCTTGTAAGAAGGGAGAAACTAAATCTTGCTGCAAGAAAGATGCTTCTAAAAAAGCTTGTACAGGGAAGAAAGAATGTAAAAAAGGAGAAAAAGCAGCTTGTCATAAAAAGACAGCAGAAGAGAAAAAAGCTTGTCCTCATCACAACTAAAATTTAGAGAAACTTAGGTTGATTTTTAATAAAAGAGGCTTAAATTATTTTAATAAACAAAAAAAGTCAATCACTTGTGATTGACTTTTTTTGTTTATTGAGTTTTACAGTTTTTAAATATCAATATATGATTCGTTTCGTTACGATGTAAGGGTGCGATAATGGCAAATTAACATTGAAATAGACCTAATAAATAGATTCTTTCCTCTCTTTTTTACCAATTGATGGCTATATAGAATTTTATTCATCAATGAGGGAATAACAATTAGTTACGTTTTTATATTTTAATGAGTTCGTGAGTGCGACGCAGTTCAAACTTTAATAGGTGTAAATGGTAGGTGTTAAGCCTTTGAAATAAAGGGGAACGCATTAGAAAAACTGATCCAAATCGATAAATAGTTGAACAAACAAAACAATTAGAACTAAAAAGATAACAAATATTCGAATACTTGACCATTTTTCGGCTTTTGCAGATTTTCGATTAAAATGATTTTTTTCGAATTTAAGGCGCATGTTTAAAGCTTCGTCAGAAATTGATTTATTTTCCTGTGCCAATTCTTTTGCTATTCTAGTTTTTCGAGCTTCCATTCGTTCTTTATCAGCATCGTAATACATGGGTTGATAATCGAACTGTCTGGCTTTAAATAATTTTATTGGAGATTTCATATTCTACTTTTTACTGTTTTGCGTTAGGGATAGAAGCGGTAGCTTTTTGTTGTTAAAATTAGTTAGATTTGACTAAAAAGAGCGACTTTAGAAGCTCCTTTTTAGTTTAAGCTAACTTGTTTTGACAGCGAAAACTACAAGCGAATAGCCTGTTTAAACGCCCTAAAAAACAAATCCTAAATATTTTTTTACGCTTTTTAAGTTGAATAAAAAAAATAAATTATCTTTCTACTCATTAAGCAAATATAAGAAAAAAACAAAGGGATGGACTAAATTTTATTTAACAACGGTAGAATTGAGTAAATTAACGGATTGTATATTTGTATTAAAATTGTATATTTGTACTAATGGCAAGTATAAGACAAGAAAAAATATCGGGATTAATACAACAAGAATTAAGTATTATATTTCAAAAAGAGGCTAGAAACATCTGTTTGGGAGCTATGGTGAGTGTAACAATAGTGAGAGTAGCTCCAGATTTATCGACGGCTAAGGTTTATTTAAGTATATTTGGTTCGAAAGACAAAGAAGCTGTATTAGCGAGTATAAAAGATAATAAATACAAAGTAAAACATGCGTTGAGTCAAGTGATAAAAATGCAATTGAGAAAAACTCCTGACTTAACTTTTTATATTGATGATTCTTTGGATTATGCAATGGAAATAGAAGCTTTATTAAAAAAATAACATGAAATCATTATTTAAGTTTATACTAAACGTTGTGCCTCGTCCTATATTGATAAGGTTAAGTTATATTTTTAAATTTTTCGCTCCTTATTTAATGAAAGGAGACAAGGTGGAATGTCCTGTTTGTGAGCACAAGTTTAAGAAATTTTTACCCTATGGATATAATGACGGACAGAGAGATAACGTGTTGTGTCCCTGTGATTTAACCTTGGAAAGGCATCGCTTGATGTGGGTTTATTTGAAAACTAAAAGTAATTTTTTTACAGACAATTTGAAGGTCATGCATATAGCTCCTGAACAATGTTTTTATAAAACTTTTAGAGCTCAAAAAAATTTAGATTACACGACTGGTGATTTAGAATCACCTTTAGCAGATTTACATTTTGACTTGCATAACATTCCTCTGGAAGATAATATTTACGATGTTATTTTTTGTAATCACGTGATGGAGCATGTAAAAGATGACGTGCAGTGCATGAAAGAACTTTTAAGAATAATGAAACCTGGCGGTTGGGGAATATTGCAAGTTCCAGCTGATTATTCGAGAGACACAACTTATGAAGATTCTTCGATTACTGACCCTAAGGAAAGAGAAAAGCATTTTGGGCAATATGACCATGTTCGATTGTATGGCTCTAACTATCCAGATGTTTTACGTTCGGCTGGTTTTGAAGTGGAAGAATATGATTATCACAAAGAATTAAAAGAAGAAGATTACAAAAGGTATCGTTTTCAAGAGGAAGAGTTATTGTATATTGTACGAAAAAAATAAATGGAAAGGAAGACTTTTTATATCGAATCTATTGACGGGTTAGAATTGGTAATTCAATCGATAAAAAAGCAATGTACTACCGCTAACTTATTTGTAGTAAATGGCGAAATGGGAGCAGGTAAGACGACTTTAATTTCTAAAGTTTGCCTTGCCTTAGGAATAAAAGATAAACCGTCAAGTCCTACTTATAGTATTGTAAATTCATATTTGTCTGACCAATATGGCGAAATTAATCATTTTGATTTTTATCGATTGAAAGACGAAAACGAGGCTTTGGAAAGTGGCTCAGATGAGTTTTTTTACAATGGAAGTATCTGCTTTGTAGAATGGGCAGAAAAAGTACAAAATATATTACCTGAAAACGCTGTAATAATCAATATTGAATTACAAGAAAATAATCACCGAAAAATAACTATCACACCATGATATCATCAGGAGACGCACTAAAATCGTTAGCTAGAGAAGCCGCTTTGATGCCTCAAGAAGAAATGCTTGAAGTAGGAAAGAAGAAACAAAGTTTGTTTATTGGAATACCTAGAGAGACAGAATTTCAAGAGCATAGAGTTGCGTTAGTTCCCGAAGCTGTGTCCTTATTAGTAAATAATGGTCATCGTGTTTTGATAGAAAGCAACGCTGGGAAAAGTGCCAGTTTTTCAGATAGAGACTATAATGAAGCTGGAGCTAAAATCGCTTACTCAACCAAAGAAGTGTATGAAGCAGATATTATACTGAAAATAGCTCCTCCTACAACAGCCGAAATAGAAATGATGAAACATAAGCAAACCTTATTTTCAGCACTTCAACTTTCAGTACAACCCAAAAGTACCTTGCGTAAATTAATGGATAAAAAAATTACGGCTATTGCATGGGATTACGTAAAAGATGAAGAGGATATTTTTCCAATAATTCGTTCGATGGGGGAAATAGCAGGAACGACTTCTATGCTTATAGCAGGAGAGTTACTAAGTAATGTGAACGAAGGAAAAGGGCTTATGCTAGGAGGTGTTGCAGGTATTACCCCTACTGAAGTGGTTATAATTGGAGCGGGGACTGTTGGTCAATTTGCCGCAAGAAGTGCTTTAGCATTGGGAGCTTCGGTAAAAGTTTTTGACAGTTCTGTCTATCGATTGAGGAGGTTGCAACGAGACTTGGGGCAACAAGTTTTTACATCTGTAATACAACCCAAAGTATTAAAAAAAGCAATGATGAGGGCAGACGTTGCCATTGGAGCTTTGAGAGCAACTTACGGAAGAACGCCTTGCGTTGTTACAGAAGATATGGTTGAAAATATGAAAAATGGATCTGTAATTATAGATGTAAGCATCGATCAAGGAGGTTGTTTTGCAACGTCAAGAATAACGACACATCAAAAACCTACCTTTGTGGAGTATGGTGTTACGCACTATTGCGTTTCTAATATAGCTTCTAGAGTTTCTAGAACGGCTTCTTATGCTTTAAGTAACATATTTGCTCCGTTAGTATTAGAAATAGCCGATGGAGGAGGGTGTGAAAAACTAATAAGGAATAATAAAGGTTTTAGGCATGGAGTTTATATTTATAATGGTACGTTGACATCGTCTTACTTAGGTGAGACCTATGTGTTGCCGTACAAAGATTTGGATTTGTTAATTAGTGCATTTTAAGCTATGGAAGAAGAAAAAGAAATTTGGAAAAAGGTTGTTTTTAGTCCTGATATCTTAAAGAGGGAAAAGTACATGGTTTCTAATTTAGGAAAGATTAAAAGCATGAAGGTGGACAAAAAAAACGGAAAACTAATAAAGTTGAGCCCTTCTAATAAAGGATTCTACCCATTAAAACTGCGAAAAAAGGCAGGGAAAAAAGGAGGGAGGTTGTTGCACAGAATAGTCGCGGAAGCATTTGTGAAAAAAAACTCTGAGGCAGAACAATATGTAATACATAAAGATCACGATAAAACAAATAATAGAGCTAGTAATTTAAAGTGGGCTACCAAAGAAGAGTGTGTCATTCATTACATAAAAAAACGAAAAACAAAAAACAAAAAAAACAGAGAAATAGTACTCGAGCGGTTGAAAAAAAATCCACACCTTAATTTAGATACAAAATATGGGCTTGAAGAATGGAAGTTTATTAAGTTTGATGACAAAATAGATCCGAGTGAAAAATTTCAAATTTCAAATTACGGTCGTATAATTTCCTATAAAACGGATAAAGTAAATGGAAAATTACAACGCGTGGCACATATATGTAATTTTCAAGCAATACACGTAAAACAAAAAACAGGAAAAAAAACAGGAAGATACATTCATAAATTAGTCGCAGAACATTTTATTTTTAATCCTGATTTAGAAAAGACAGTTGTAATTCATTTAGATTATGATAAAGAAAATAATCATGTTTCTAATCTAAAATGGGCAACTAAACAAGAGTCTCTTGCGTATCACAGAAAAAGTCCAAATTTTAATTTTAGGAATACTAAATTAACTGAAAGTCAAGTGATTCGAATAAAGAAAAAATTAGCGAATCCAAATCGAAAAACACGAATGAAGATGATAGCCAAAGAATTTGGTATATCCGACATGCAATTGTGGAGAATTAAATCTGGAGAGAACTGGAGTCATGTTAAAATTTAAATAAAAATGAAAAAAGTTATTAATTACAAAAATGCTCCAGCTCCGATAGGTCCATATAGTCAAGCTATTTTAAAAAATAACATCCTTTATGCTAGTGGTCAAATTGCAATAGAACCAAATTCTGGAAGTTTAGTTACAAGTACCATCGAAAATGAAACAAATCAAGTGATGGATAACATAAAAAATGTACTATTTGCTGCTGATATGAATTTTTCAAATATTGTAAAATGCTCTATATTTTTGAGCGATATGAAATATTTTGATGCTGTAAACACAATATACGCTTCTTATTTTTCGACACTACCACCAGCTAGAGAAACTGTTGCTGTACTAGGTTTGCCAAAAAATGCAAATGTAGAAATTAGCTTTATTGCTGTTGTGTGATTTAGGATAAGCATTTTTCAAGCCTATCTTTAAGTTTATAAGGCTTAAATTTAGGCTTGCGCATTGCGTTAGAAAAGAATAAAAAATAAATTGCATTGAGTTTAATTTGTATAAACACCATTTTATACCAATACTTCATTCTCTTTTGTTCTTTTAAATTAGAAGTATTTTAGCTTTTTTTAGGCGAACGCTATCTATTTTTTATGTATTTTTGTGTCAAGATGAAAAAAATTAGAAATTTTTGCATAATTGCACACATTGATCACGGGAAAAGCACACTTGCAGATCGATTATTACAAAAGACAAATACAATAGCAGACAGAGACATGCAAGCTCAAGCGCTCGACGATATGGATATCGAAAGAGAACGAGGTATAACCATTAAAAGCCATGCTATTCAGATGAACTATACTCATTCTGATGGAGAGGAATATATCCTTAACTTAATCGATACCCCTGGGCACGTCGATTTTTCTTATGAAGTATCAAGGTCAATAGCCGCTTGTGAAGGAGCTCTTTTAATTGTTGATGCTTCTCAAGGTATTGAAGCGCAAACTATTTCTAATTTGTATCTAGCGATTGACAATGACTTGGAGATAATTCCCGTCTTAAATAAAATGGATTTACCAGGAGCTAATCCTGAAGTTGTATCCGATCAAATTATAGATTTGATTGGCTGTGAAGAGTCTGATATTATTCCTGCGAGTGGAAAGACAGGTCTTGGAGTTGAGGATATATTAACCGCTATTGTTGAAAAAATACCAGCTCCTAAAGGAAATGTTAACGCTCCCTTACAAGCTATGATTTTTGATTCCGTTTATAATACTTTTAGAGGGATTATAGCTTATTATCGTGTTTTTGACGGTGTAATAAAAAAAGGTGATAAAGTTCAATTTGTAAATACAGGAAAATCGTATTTTGCCGATGAAATTGGCATTTTAAAAATGGATATGGTAGCTAAATCTACCGTAGAAGCAGGAGATGTTGGTTATATAGTTTCTGGAATAAAAAAAGCAGAAGAAGTTAAAGTTGGAGATACAATTACAACTACCGAAAATCCTTGTGAAGCTGCTTTAAATGGATTTGAAGATGTAAAGCCGATGGTTTTTGCTGGTATTTATCCTGTAGATACTGACGAATATGAAGAATTGAGAGCTTCAATGGAAAAGCTACAATTAAATGACGCTTCATTAGTTTTTGAACCTGAAAGCTCAGCTGCTTTAGGCTTTGGTTTTAGATGTGGATTCTTAGGAATGTTACACATGGAAATTATTCAAGAAAGGCTTGAAAGAGAATTTAATATGACTGTAATTACCACAGTTCCTAACGTGTCTTACAAAGCTTATTTGAATAAAAATGAAGAATTAGTTATTGTTAACAATCCATCGGATTTACCCGATGCATCTAAATTATCCTATATAGAAGAACCGTATATTAAAGCTCAAGTTATTACAAAAGCTGATTTTGTAGGTCAAATTATGACACTATGCATTGAGAAAAGAGGCGAATTAACCAATCAAGTTTATTTGACTCAAGACAGAGTTGAAGTTTCTTTTGATATGCCATTAGCAGAAGTTGTATTTGATTTTTACGATAAATTAAAAACTGTTTCAAAAGGATATGCAAGTTTTGACTATACTCCAATTGGATATAGGCGCTCTGATTTAATCAAACTAGATATTTTACTTAATTCAGAACAGGTTGATGCACTATCTGCCTTAGTACATAGAAGCAATGCTTATTCTCTTGGTAAGAAAATTTGTTTAAAACTAAAAGAATTAATTCCTAGACAACAATTTGAAATACCTATTCAAGCTGCAATCGGAGCGAAATTTATAGCCAGAGAAAATATTAAAGCTTTACGTAAAGATGTAACTGCAAAATGTTATGGAGGAGATATTTCTCGAAAGAGAAAGCTATTAGAAAAGCAAAAGAAAGGGAAGAAGAGAATGCGTCAAGTTGGTAGTGTAAATGTACCTCAAGAAGCATTTTTAGCAGTTTTAAAATTAGATTAATTACATTTATAATATGGGAAAAAAAGTTTTGGTAATTGGAGCTTCTGGTCAAATTGGATCTGAGTTAGTTTTAACTTTAAGAAGTCGCATTGGAAATATGAATGTAATTGCTAGTGATTTAAAGCCTTTACCATCTGGTTCAAATCTAAATGAAGGACCATTTGAAGTTTTAGATGTGTTAGATAATCAAGCTTTGTTAAATGTGGTTAATAAATACAACGTTACAGAGGTATATTTACTCGCTGCTTTGTTGTCTGCAACAGCAGAAGAAAACCCTATGTTTGCTTGGAAACTAAATATGGAAGGATTGTTTAATGTTTTAAACTTAGCTAAAGATAAAATTATACAAAAGATATTTTGGCCTAGTTCAATCGCTGTTTTCGGTCCTACTTCTCCAAAAAACAATACTCCTCAGCATACAATTATGGAGCCAACCACTGTTTATGGAATTAGCAAACTAGTAGGAGAAAGATGGTGTGAATATTATTATAATAAATACAATGTTGACGTTAGATCTATTAGATATCCAGGTTTAATTAGCTATGGTTCTTTACCTGGTGGGGGAACAACAGATTATGCTGTAGATGTTTTTCATAAAGCTAAGGCCAATGAAAAGTTCACTTGTTTTTTAAGTAAAGATACAACGCTACCGATGATGTATATGGACGATGCGATTAGAGCAACAATTGATTTAATGAATGCCGAATCTTCTTCCTTGAGTGTTCGCTCAAGTTACAATATCGCAGCTCTATCTTTTTCCCCCGAGCAGATATATAATGAGATTCATCATATTTTACCTTCGTTTGAAATTGAGTATAAACCAGATTTTAGACAAGCTATTGCAGATTCATGGCCAAGTTCAATTGATGACGAAATTGCCCGAAAAGACTGGGGATGGTGTGCTGATTACAATTTGAAAGAACTCTGCGAAACAATGATAAAAAACATTTAGCTTGATGTTTGTTCGTCATTTATTTTTGTTTGTTCGACATATTTAAGCTTGTTTGAAGTTCTAATTAGCCTACTTTAGTGTTTGTTATACTATTTATATTATGAAGTTTTTATTTATTTTATTTTTATTGTTTTCTTCTATGTCTTTCTTTGCTTTCAATGAAGAGCCTGGAGACCAAGAAAACGACACTATAAATCAAAAAGTTGAAGGAAAGAAAGAAGGTTTTTGGATTATTTATGCTCATATGAGAAATTTAGCTGATTACAAGCCGAGTTCTGTTGTAGAGAAAGGGAACTATAAGCGAAGTAGAAAATATGGGCTTTGGAAAAAATATTTCCCTAATGGGAATATTATGAACGAAATTGTATTTAAAAATGGTAGAGCAAGTGGAAATTTTAAAACTTACTATTCTAATGGAAATGTAGAAGAAGAAGGTTTTTGGAAAGGAAGAGTCTATACAGGAGGTTTTAAGCGTTACCATGAAAATGGAACATTAGCCCAAGAAAAAGTTTTTAATGACGACGGAAAAACGAATGGAACAGTAAAGTATTTTTATGAAAATGGGCAAGAAGAATTGGTTTTTAAAACAGTTAATGGTGTTGAGAATGGAGAAGCAATACGCTATTATCCAAATGGAGATGTTAAAGAAATTCTAACGTTTGATGAGTCTGGAAATATGTTGAGTAAAGTTGAAAAAGAGAGAGTGAATCCACCTTTAAAAACAAAAAAAGAAGAAATTGAAGCTGAAGGAGTAAAAGTTGAAGGAATGGAAAACTTAGGGGGAAAAAACATTGTTGACGGATATCACAAGACCTATAATGACGATAAAGATATTTTAATGGATGGAGAATTTAAAGACGGAAAATTGATAAATGGTAAACATTACATTTATGATGAATATGGTCTGTTGGAAAAAATTGAAGTATATAAAAAAGGGAAGTACGTAGGAAATGGAGTATTGTAATGCCAAAATTATATTCCGATCAATATTTCATGAAAAAAGCAATAGAAGAAGCGTCTAAAGCTTTTTCTGTAGATGAAGTCCCTGTTGGAGCAGTCATTGTTTTTAACAATAGAATTATAGCCAAAACACACAACCTTACAGAACATCTTACTGATTTTACCGCACATGCTGAAATGCAAGCATTTACCTCTGCAACAGAAAATTTATCGAATAAATATTTGAATAAATGTACCTTATACGTCACGCTTGAACCTTGCGTAATGTGTGCTGGAGCTGCTTTTTGGACTCGGATAGGTAAGATTGTTTATGGAGCTTCCGATTTAAGACGAGGTTTTACTTCTTTAACAGAAAATGTATTACACAACAATACTACTGTTGTGTCAGGTGTTCTAAAAGAAGAGTGTTCTAAATTGATTAAAGATTTCTTTATGCAAAAAAGGTAGTAAACTGATTCGCTTTTATTCTTACTTAGATTTACAAATCTTTTTAGACGGTTGTTTTGATGTTAATTTGGGTTCAATATAAAACCTATAATCCTTCTTGGTGAGTTGCTTTTTTTCTACTTTCGATAACTTCTTCTTTTGTTAACGTTTTTAAATAGACAACCGACAAGTCATAATTTCCCATTGGATTGTTGTAAAAATCTCTTACGTAAGATTGTCTTAAATAATAATCTTGGTTGTACCAAAATGGCATAATAGGAGCATCGTCAATCATTATTTTTTCTGCTTGTAGAAAGTGTTTATAACTTTCTTTTTTTGTTTTATCCACAGATCCTAATCTAAATAGAGAGTCAAAAACGGGGTTTTGATACCTCATTGTGTTTGGGTGAGAAGGTACTTCAAGACTTTTTGGAACGTGTGCTCCATAACATAAAATTAAGAATGATTCTGGAGAGGGAAAATCAGCAACCCATCCCGATCTAAATATTTCGGCTTTAGCAAATTTAGAATGCTCGATTTTATCTCTAAATGGAACTTGATCTAATTCTATGTTTATTCCCAATACTTCTTTTATTTGGGATACAAATTCATTAGCGACTAAACGATGTACGTTTCCATTTAAGTTAACTTCTAAACGAGTGTATGGAAAACCTTTACCATTAGGGTATCCTGCTTCTGTTAATAATTTTTTAGCTTTTTTAGGATTGTATGAATATCCTTCTAATTGGTCATAATCGTAACCATTAAAAGTTGGTATTTTAGGGGTTATTCCGTATTTAGCAACTGTTCCTTGTCCTTTAATTATATCCGTAGATATTTTTTCTTTATTGATGGCATAGCAAAAAGCTTGTCTTACTTTTTTGTTATTAAAAGGTGGTCTGGTTAAATTAAATTCATAATAATCAACTCCCATTTCAGGTTTTCTTTCTAAAATTGTTTTAGGTGGTATTTGATTGAAATTTGCAATATCATCTGAAATAACTGCAGCTATTTTAGACGATGGTAATCCATGAATTATAGATAGTTTGTCTTCTCTAAATAGCTTTAATTCTTTTGTTTTTGTAGGTACGTAAATAAAATCTACTGAATCTAAATAAGGCAACTGATTTCCTTCTGCATCTTTTAAATAGTAGTTTGGATTATAAGTTAGTACTATGTTTTCTGTTTCACTGTTTATATTTTTGCTTAAAAAGGCTCCTGTTCCTACGGTTAAATTCTCTCCGTATTTTTCAAATGCTTCTTTAGCAATTACGGAGGTGGCAACATGAGCTAGTCCGTATATAAATGAATTTTTAGGAGCATTTAAAGTCAGTTCTAAAGTTGAATCATTAATTACTTTTATGCCAGAAATATGATTTTCTTTTTTATCGAAGTACTCAGAAGCTCCTTTCAATTGGTCTCTAAATATTGCATTAAAATTTAAAGAATATTCAACTTGGCTTAACAATTCAAAACTATATTTAAAATCATTAGCTGTTACTTTTCTTCCTACTCCTCCTTCAAAACAGCTATCGTTATGAAAATAAACGTTGTTTCTAAGCTCAAATGTGTAAACAGTCTGGGAGTCATCTATCGTCCAGTCTTTTGCTATTGCAGGCAATATAGATAAATCTTCTCCATCAAACCTTACAAGCCCATCATGAATTTGATTTACAATTACAGTGGTAGAAGCGTCAATAACTTTAGCAGGAAAAATTGAGGTGTTTTTTTGGTTTCTAGCCAATTTTAAAGTTCCTCCATATACAATTCCAGCTCCTTTAGCTTTTCTAACTTCATCTGTTTTACCTTCATCTTTTCTTTCTGTATCTGTATTGCAACCGATAAACAGGAGGGATATAATGATAAAATATAATAAAATCTTCATATTATAGAGTTGAAATATTTTGTTTACTTATATAAGCTGTTAATTACCAGTAGTGTAGGGTTGTATCTCGATTCAAGTAATTAGCACATACAAGAATACACAGAATAAATGAACTAGCAAAGTTATTTTAGTAAATTTTAGGTGCTTTTATTAACTGATTCCAATTAAGAGTTTAATTAGAATACTTTATTTCTATAGAGTATTTTATATTTGTTGTTATTTATTATCTGCTAAAAAATTCAAAATAAAATTAACTCTTTCTTCTATTGTCCCTTGTGGTACTTCTATTAATTTGAAACCTAGATTCGTGTATGCTTTTCTAAGTGCTTTGTCTATATTCATTGCCTCCGTCATAGATTCGAGACGTTGCGCATCGTTTGCAAATATTTCTTTCCAAAAAGGCATAAAAAATACATTTTTAGAATAACCCGCTTGTAGAGCTCCTGCTGCATATCGACTAGGAGCTTCTTGGTTTGCAAACTCCATATAACCAATCAAATCGACCATACTTCGGTCTAAAAAACAAGTTTTATTGTTGTCTATTGAATTGACTAATTCTTGCATTCTACGAAATACTTCGTCGCTAAAGGCTAACATGTTTTTCCAAGGTAACAATTCGTTGTCTTTGTTTTGATTTTCTTTTATTACTTGACGAGCTATTTCATCGTGACAGGTATAACCTTTACTTATTAATCCTTTTACTACTGATGATTTACCAGTGCTTGGAGCTCCTGTTATAATAAAATGTTTTCCTATATAATTTTTCATAATTAATTAACAAAGGTACTTATTTAAAGTTTATTTTTTTGAATATTGAAGTTAAAAATTTACGGCTGTTTTTTTTTATTTAGTTCTCAAATAATTGATAACTTCTGCAGCTGCATAAAGTCCAAAAAGAGCAGGCATAAAAGAAGTTGTTCCGTAAAACGATTTTTTGAAATTACTTCCATCTGTCAATTGTAACGAACTAGGTAGGGGAGCTTCTGAAGAAAAGACAGTACGAATTCCTCTATCTATTTTTTGTTTTTTTAATTCTTTTTTAACTTTTACACCTAGTTTACATCCGTGAATTTTAGAAATATCTTTTATTTCTATTTTGTCAGGTCTAAATTTCCCACCTGCGCCCATAGCGCTAACACAGCGAACTTTATTTCTTCGACAAGCTTTTAAAAGGCTTACTTTTGGAGATACACTATCGATGCAGTCCATAACGTAATTGTAATTACCATTTTTTACTAAGCTATGCATTTTTTCTGGGGGTAGAAACTCATTTATTTTTGTTAATTCCAAATTTGGATTAATGTCCAATAAGCGACTTCCTATGACTTCTACTTTTTGTTTTCCAACTGTTGAGTGTAAGGCGGGTAATTGACGGTTTATATTTGTAATATCGATGTCGTCTCCATCTACAATTGTAAGTTTTTGAATGCCAGAACGAGCAATAGCTTCAGCGGCAAAACTGCCGACCCCTCCAAGCCCTACAATAAGAACTTTTGCATTTTTAAGCTTTTCACTTCCTTCTTCTCCTATCAATAGTACTGCTCTTTCTAACCAATTATTTTCCATAAATTTGTTTCAATTTGTTTTTTTAATTCGGTGTTTTCAATTTTTAGCAATCTGCTTACAAAGCTATAAAGTTCTTCTATTTTTAAAGTATTATCATTGTCTGTTTCCAAGAAAATTTGTGTTACTGGTATTTTTTGTATTACTTCTTGCAATGAATTCGATTTTATAATAGAGCTTCCAAACGAGAGGTAAATGTTTCTATTGATTAGCTGTTGAGCTAATTCTATTTTTTTATTGTACCCGTGAATTATCCAAGGTTGTTTAGGTTTTTCTAAATTATAGATGACTAATAATTCATTAAATGCTTTTACGCAATGTATAATTAGAGGTTTTTGATATTTTTCACTTAATTTTATTTGAGCTATAAAAATGGTTTTCTGTATTTCAAATTCTACTCCTTTTAATTTATCTAAACCGCATTCCCCTATAAATAAAAAATATTTGCTATTCTGTTTTAATTCAGTTTCTAAAAGTTCTAGCTGATGTTGCGTATCGGAGATGTACCAAGGGTGTATTCCAAGAGAAAAGTTTTGGTTTTTGGGAATGTTTTCTTGACTAACTATTGTGTTTTTTATTGCATTTTTATTATTGAAATGCGTATGAATATCGAGATACATAATGAACTAAATATTAAGGCTCACTTTTTTTACTCTAGCTTCGTATTGTCTATTTAATAGTGTTTCTAGATGTTCTTTTAATTTTTGAGGTTGCGTTAAATCAATTTCTTTTGCATTGAGAAGTAAGACAGGGAAATCTTGTTGTTTTTTCAAAAAATCTTTGTAAGCGTCTTCTACTTTTTGTAAATATTCTATAGAAATTCCCTCTTCATATTCTCTTCCTCTGTTTGCTATATTCTCTTTTAGTTTAGAAATAGGTTGTTCCAGATAAATCATTAAATCTGGTTGTGG
>CAMZKF010000058.1 GCA_947311095.1 uncultured Flavobacteriales bacterium | reverse complement strand
GTAGATCAATATCCAGAAGCAGCATTTAACTTAAAAGGAACGATTGAAGAAGTAATCGAAGCTGGAGAGAAAATGTTAGTAGAAACAAAATAAAATAAGAAACATGAATATTGAAATAATAACACCAGATAAAAATTTATTTAAAGGTACTGCCGATAGCATTGTAGTTCCTGGAACATCTGGATTAATCGGTATTTTAAATGATCACGCCCCTTTTATTACAACATTACAAAAAGGTCAAGTAGTTGTTACCACAAGTAAAGGAGAACAAACTTTTGATGTAAAGAGTGGAGTAGTTGAGGTGTTGAATAATAATGTGATTGTTTTAGCAGGATAATTATTCTGTTTTTATAACTTACCAAATCCCAATGCAAAATTTTGTATTGGGATTTTTTTTTTAAAACGATTATTAATTTAATTAGTTTAAAAATGTGTAAATTTGAAAAAAAAATAATCTTATTTGAGTATAATTGCTTAATTTTAAAATTATGATGAGAATTACAATCGATATAGATGTTACCAATCCTGAAGAAGTGGTAAAAGCACACAAAGGAGAATTGGTAGGCTTAATAGCTGACGTTATGTTGTCGAGAACAAAAAGGAAGAAAAAGGTAGAAGAAGCTGTTTGTGATGAGATTGTAAGATTGATGAAAGAAGAATTTCCAAAGGGAATGCAACAAGAAATGGTCGAAGCCAATGTAGAATTTAATATTGTAGATTTGAATGATTAAAAAAGGAGGCGCTATTGTAGTTAAATAGTTTTAATTTTAATTTCTTTTTCAAATAACCAATAATACATTAATGTTTTGTTTCCCGTGATATTGGTAATATAATAATCAAAACTGTCAAAGGCTTCTGAAGTTTTACAGTTCTCTATCATTACTCGGTTTTCTATGTAATTAGAGTGTATAAAATAACAACAAGTTTTAGTTTTATATAGGTAACCTACATGGTTGTCAAGCCCAACAAAATACAAGCCGTCTTTCAATGTTGTTAATTTTTTAGAAAACAAAATAGAATCATTATTTATATAGTGGATTACAATAGAGTCGTTTATAGCTAATGACTTAGCTTCATTTTTAGGGTTTTGTTGAGCTAATTTATAGCGATTGATGGTTAATCCCATATCTTTCATTGTTGTAGAAACAAAATACCCACAGGCTATCTTTCCATGGTTAGGAATAGAGGTATGTCCCTCAAAATCCCAAGGAGTTCCGTACCAATATGGAATTATATTGTTCAAAAGATGGGAAGAGAATAGATTTGAAACAGAGTCTAAAAACAAGGGTTTCTTATTTTTTGAAAATCCTAAATATTTCTCCTTTAATGTATTTCTAAGTTGAATTTGATTTTTTTTGACTTGCTTATAATTAGAGGATGTCGAAAATATTAGACCAGAGGAAAGACTATCACATGTATTTGTAATCTTTTTAATACAATGAAGAGGTTTCTTTTTTGCTTGTTTTTTAATAATTGAATTTTGTATTTGATTCTCAGCGTGTTGGCAAGAAATAAAAAATAAGAAAATAAAAGTCACTAAACCCAATACCCTTTCTGTTTTTATTATAGTCTTTTTTTTCGTTTTTTTCATAGTATTAGTATAATACTAATACTTTAAAAAGGTACAGTAAGTAATCCTAATTTGATATAATTCCAATAATTTTTTAAAAATAGCGAGGGTTACGTGGATTGTGCTAGTTTTTGCCGAGTAATTTTATTGACTAAGTAAACAATAAATAGCTAGTCTGGCTTGAAGACACAGAGCATTAATGAAAAGTCAGGAATACTTTTTTTGTCTTGGGGAAACAAGAGGATAAGAATTTTAATCATTTAGAAAAAACTTGTTTTAATTGGTAAAATAAATCTCCTTTACTTATTGTACAGCCTTGATTTAGCAATTCAAAAATTTCTAATTCTCTAGTGGAATTATATTCTTTTGTAGCGTTAAATAAATCAATCTTGTCGAGGTTACTTTTATTTAGAGTCGTTAGTTTTAATAAATCAACAGAACTCGATTTTAAAGCAAATAAAGAAGCTTGTTTTTCTTCAAAATGGAATAATTGAATAGCTGAACTTGTTTTATGTTCTAAATATTTTATTTTTTCTAATGATTTTTGTAATACTACATCGCTAAATAATTCGATGTGCATTTCCATTTCTTGCTTGTCATTTTCTAATATTGATTTCCATTTTTCAGCATCAATTCCGTTAGAAGATAGGTACTGAATAAATTCAGGTTTTAAATTTTCAAGTTCGTCTTTTGACAAAATTCTATATTTAGGCATTTTAATTTATTTATTATATAAGTCTATCTTTTAAAACACTATCTATTACTTCTTGCGCTTCTAAGGCTTTGTTTAATTTAATAGTAGTTAAATCTGTTTTTTCAATTAACGAGAGTAATTCTTGGAACAAATTTTCGTTTATTTCCTCGTAATTTAAGGTGGCTAAAATGTCATTTAATAAATTTTCTCTATTTAAAAACAGCGCCTCTTTTAGAGCTATTATTTCAGGATTTTCCATGTTTTTTAGAAAAGTATTTTGGTTTAAAATAAAGCGTAACATCTTTAAAACCTTTATTTTGAATAAATAAGTTCATCTCTTCTAAAGTTGGAGATGCAATATAAGTTTTAAATCCATTGAGTTGTAAGCTATCTAATTGTTTAAATTTTATTAATTTGTCCATAACTTCTTCGTGGTCTATGGAATAAATTGAGACTCCTCTACGAGTAGGAAAAATTAATAAGCTATTGTAATAATTATTTTCATCTTTTTCATTTAAGAAGTAAGAGTTACCTTGTTTTCTTAGAGGAGTTGTGATTGTTGGTTTAAAATAAAGGTCTTCTTGATTGTAAATAGCATAAGTTGTATCGTTATGTGTCGTAAAAAACAAACCTTGTCCTTCGACAATTCCATACATTTTATCTCCTTTTGTATAATATTTTTCTTTTGATTGTTCTAGTTCTTTTTTTGTGAAAATAAAAAAGATACTCTGACGGCTAAAAATACTATCGGGTGTGATAATCAAACGTGTCAAACTATCACCTTTTAAATAGTATTCACCACATATTTTAGAATCAAATTTCAATACATTGGGTTGCTGATTGGGTTGTGCTTTAGCAAAATAAAAGGAAGTCGGTTTTTGAGCTTTTAGGCTAAATGAGAATAAAATAAAAATTAGAAGTGTTTTCATATCGTAAATTACAAGGTATATAGAATATAGAATTATTCCAAAAAAATAAGAGATAAAAGAAACTATTTATTAGTAAGGTTTTAATATCAAATTGTAGTAAATCATAAGCATCTAGTTTTTAAGAATCCTAATCTGTTAGAATTGTAAAGTCAAAAAATGCTAGAAGGTTTTAATGTACTACACCTTATCTTTTATATGGTTCAAAAAAAATAGGAAGTTTCGAGACCGTAGTATCAAAGCGTTCGTCTAAGGGAATTAGACAAAGTTAAGATTGAAAGATCTAAGGGCGAAATCCAATAAAATTCCCCACTCCTTATCAAATTAGTTTTATTTCTTATAGATTCCTCTAAGCGAATCCTTTACAAAATGACGTAATAATTTTTCGTCTTTAGAACTTAGGTTTACTCCTTTATCCTTAGAACCAAAAACAGCAAATTGTAAATATCGATTAGGGTGTTCTTGAATATTTTCGACAAGTCTTCCTGCTTCTTCTACCATCGTATTTACATTATTATAAAGTGTCGAATCTTTAAGTAACATGGTTAAGCTTCCTTCTCCATTTTCCAATTCATATAGTATAGAATTAACTTTAAGTAGGGCTGAATCTGCTTTGTTTAAGGTGTTAGCTAAGTTCAAAGAAGCTAGTGAATCTGTAATTGTTTCGGCATTTTTCAATATTGCAGTAATTTCGGCATTACTTTCTTTTAAGTTTCCTGTAATAGATTTAATATTGGATAAACTGGTAAATATTTCTTGTCTAGCTCCAGAAAAACCTTCAATTAAAGTGTCTAAATGCATCGATACTTGTTCGAAGTTTAAAATAGCTCTTTTTATTCCTGCAAAACTTTCATCTAAGTTATCTGTATTTCTACTAAATACAGCTGCAATAACGTCAACAGAAGAGTCAACAGTAGCCATCATTTTATTTAATTTTAGTAACGAAGGGTCAATTCTTTCTAGTACTTGAACTTTAATTTCATCAAAAACACCAGCTTTTAGCATTGAAACTAAGGTGTCTCCACTTTTATGTATTTCGGTTGAATTAGTAAATAATACATTAATAACGGTACTTCCAAGCATATCAGCTTCCAATTGAGCTATTGTACCAACAGGTAGTTTAACCCAGTCTGTGGTTACATCAAAACCTACTAAAACTCTTGAAGGATCATTTGGATAGAGTTCTACTTGAGTGATTACACCTATTGGAACTCCATTTTTCACTACGTAATTACCCGTTACAAGACCGTCAGCTTTTTCAAAAACAGCAAAATAATGGTCTTTTGACTCCCATAGGTTTTGACCTTTCAAGAAAAAAAATCCGACAATCAAGGCGACTAAACCAATTGTTGACACTAAACCTACCAATATTTCTTTTTTAAACTTCATGTTATTTAAGTTTTTCTAATGCGTTTTTTACGCTAATTCTTTTTCCGTTTTCAAAGGCTATTATAAAAGCTGTTGAATATCCTTTTGCTTTTACTTCTTTTAATCTTTGCTTTGCTAAACTCAATTTGTTGTAGTTTCCTACAATATATTTATAAAATTTTCCGCTAATATACACATCTACATCTTTCATTCCCTTAAAATTATAAGACTTTGTTTCAACTTTATTTTTAGAAGTAGCTATTTGCACTCTAAATTCTATGTTTTTATTGGTCTTTTCAAATTTTGAAATGTTAGCATTGGGCTTTTTTTCTGTTTTTTCTTGTTGATTATTTTGTGTTACAGCTCCGTCTATATTATCTCTTCGTGTTTTGTATTTTGAAAAAGAATTAAAAATACTTGAAGCTAGTTTTAATTGGCTTTCATCGTTTCCTAAAAATTGCTCTTCTTCTTTGTTGGACAAAAAACCGAGTTCGATTAGTACCGCAGGCATAGTAGTTCGATAGAGTACTACAAATCCAGCTTGTTTCACACCTCTACTTTTTACATGTACGTTACTTACAGCGTCTTTTACAATCAAATCGGCAAACATTAGACTTTGATCTAAAAATACATTTTGACGCATCGATAGTCCAATATAAGCATCGGGGTCTGAAGGGTCAAAAGCTTCATACTTGCTGTTGTGTCCATCTTCCATCAATATCGAAGAATTTTCTAATTTTGCAACGTTTAAAGCCGCTTGAGATTTGTGTAATCCCAAAACCCATGTTTCAAAACCTCTTGCTGAACTGTTACCTGCAACATTTGAATGTATGGAGATAAATAAATCTGCTTTTGCTTTATTAGCAATCGAAGCTCGTTCGGCTAAGCCTATAAAATCGTCAGTACTTCGAGTATAGATAACTTTTACATCGGGATATTTTTCTGTAATTAATTTCCCTAGTTTTAATGAAACGGCAAGCACAACGTCTTTTTCTTTTACTTTATGAATGCCTATTGCTCCAGGGTCTTTTCCTCCATGACCAGGATCTATCACTACGGTTTTTATTCCCATTTCTGTTTGAGAAATTAAAAAATTTGAAAACAGAAGGAGTGCGAATGCAAGAAAAAGGGAAAAATTCCGTTTCTTCGCATAATATTTGATATAATTGATTTTCATATAATAAAAAATAACAATCGTTTGATAGCTTTCAAATTAATATTAACAAACAAAAATAATAAATTTAGACCTTGTACGAGTTGCAGTTTCTATTTTGTTTTGCTTGTTATATTGTTGATAAGCTTACCATTCAATTCATTTAGTCAATCAAATCCAGATTCTGTACCCATAGTAAAAAGCGAATTAGAAAACCCTCTTTTTTACGACGCTGAAGATTCTATTGATTTGGATATGATAAATCAAAAAGCATACCTTTATAATCAAGCTCACATAGAATATGGCGATTTTGAATTAAATGCCTGTTTTATCGAGTTTGATTTCAAAACTCAATTGGTCAAAGCCAAGCTTTGTATAGATTCTAATGGAAATAAGGTAGGTGTACCCGAATTGAGCGATGGAGATATGAAAACCAAAGCAGATAGCTTGTTGTTTAATTTTGAAACTAAAAAAGGAATTACTTATCATGTTAAAATGCAGGAAGGAGAAGGGTATATTCATGGTTCTAAAATCAAAAGACAAACCAATGGTGATATTCATATAGATACGGCGCTTTATACCACTTGTAGTTTAGATCACCCGCATTATTATTTTAAATTAAGAAAAGCAATAATAAAACCAGACGATAAAATTGTTTCGGGTCCTGTTAATCTTTTTGTTGCCGATATTCCAACGCCTCTGGGGTTGCCTTTTGCTTATTTTCCCAATCAAAAAGATGGAACAAATGGAATTGTAATTCCTACTTATGGAAATTCTCCAGCTCTAGGTTTTTACCTTACCAATGGAGGCTATTATTATAAATTTAAGAAAAACAAAAATGGAAAATGGTCTCCGTTAGCCGATAAAGTAGCGGTAACTCTTTTAGGAGATATTTATTCTAAAGGGAGTTGGGGGCTTACCAATAATATTGAATATTATAATAAATATAAATTTAGGGGGAATTTAAAAGTGAGTTATAGAGAGGTTGTAAATGGAGAAAGAAATTTCCCAAGTTTTAGTAAAAACAAAGAGTTTTTTATTCGATGGTCACATAGTCAAGATGCTAAAGCTAGACCCAATACTACTTTTACAAGTAATGTAAATTATGGAACAAAGAAAAATTTTAAGAATAATTACAATAGCAATGTCTCGGTAAATGATTTGCTTGCCAATAACTTTAATTCAAATATAGCATGGGGTAAGAGATTTAATGGAAAACTTAAAAGTAATTTGAATGTGAATTTAAGGCACAATCAAAATAATAAAAATGTAACCTTTTCTTTGCCTGAAACCAGTTATAATATAAATCGATTTTTTATTGGTAAATTACTTTCAAAACCACATACAGGAAAAGCACGTTGGTACGAGCAAATAGGGACGACTTATAATTTTGATTTTAAAAATCAGACAAGTGCTTTACTTGATTCGCTAGGGAAATTCGATAATAAAGATTTAAAGAAAAATATGAGGTATGGAGCAAAACATAATATAAAAGCAGCTACATCATTACGGTTGTTTAACAAAAAAGTGAGCTTAACTCCTACTTATAATTTTACATTGTTTAATTATTTTGAACAAACCCGTAAGAAATTAAATGTTGTAAATGATTCTGTTGTTACAGATACAATAGCTGTTTTTAGCACTCCTTATGTACATAATTTTTCAGTAGGAATGACGTCTAAAATTTATGGTTTTTATCAATTTGCTAAATTCTTACAAGGTAAAAGGCAAAGTAAAATAAGACATACCATTACGCCTAGTGTTAATTTTTCTTATCGCCCTAATAACTCTTATAAATATGAATACGTATCGGACACTACTGGTAATACCAATTATTCTAACCTTTATCAAGCTGGAATATACGGTGTTCCAACGTCTGGAGAGTCTGGACGTTTAGGATTTAGCTTAATTAATGCATTAGAATTAAAACAAAAAGATTTAAAAAACGATACAATTGACGATGCGTATAAAAAAATAGGGATTTTAGACAATTTGTCGCTGTCTTCAGGCTACGATTTGTTAAAAGATTCGTTTAACCTCGATATTGTAAGAATGAATGGGCGAACTAAGTTGTATAAGAATTTGAACACTAGATTTGGGGCAACTTTAGATCCTTATGCCTACGATTCTATAGGGGTAAGAACGAAGTATTATCAAAGAGATGTAAATGGAGAATTAGGAACGATTAAAAACGCAAACCTAGCATTGAACCTTAAATTTAAAAGTAAAAAAGGTAAAAAAGACAACTATAAAAGTTCTGCTGGAACTCAGGCAGAATTAGAACAAATAAATAGCAATAAAAATGCTTACGTCGATTTTAATATTCCTTGGAGCTTAGGACTAGATTATAAAATTAATTACACAAAATTGCTTAGTGAAAATATTGACACCTTCAAAATTACGCAAACAATAGGAGTACAAGGAGATTTAAGAATAACCGAAAAATGGATGCTGACTTACCTAACTAATTACGATATCTCAAAAAAGAATTTCAGCTATTCTTCAGTCGATATACGAAGAGATTTACATTGTTGGGAAATGGCATTTCACTGGGTTCCATTCGGAATTTACCAAAGTTATAGTATTCAAATAAATGTAAAATCAGCTATGTTGCAAGATTTGAAACTTCAAAGAAGAAGAAATTGGTATGATAATGGAGTAAATTAACAACCTAAAACTATAAAATTACAAAATTCGATTACTTTATAGTTATTCAAAAAAAAACTTTATAGCCTTGTTTTAAAAGAATATTTGTTTATATTTAGTAAAAAAAAATAATCATGAAAATTTTACTTACCACATTTGTTATTATAAGCCTTAATTTTTTGACCATTTTGGGACAAGAAAAAAACTTACAATCAGGAGAAATTGTCTTTCACGCAGTTGAAAATAGAGATTTTACCGCAACATCTAACGCTATAAAAAGCACGTTAAATTTTACGACAAATTCTGTTTCAATAGAAGTTCCTATTAATAGGTTAAGGTTCAAAAACAAAGAAGATTATAATCAATTTTTACAGAAAGAAAATTTAAATCAAGCTACATACCCTAATTTTATCTTTAATTTTGAAATTTATTCAAACGAAGCGTTAACTAAAGAAGGAAGACACATCGTGTCTTTAAAAGGAGAAATAACAATAAAAGGTATAACTCATAAATATGAAACCAACGGATTGTTGATTAATAAATCAGGGAAAACAACACTAGAAACATCATTTTTATTAGATGGAAAACAATATGGGCTAAATTCAGAATCATATAAAGACTTTGTAGATCAGCTAGAGTTTTCTGTAGAATTAGTTTATTAGGGCGTTCGAGCAGGTCATCCACTATATCTTTTTTGTGAAAAACAAAAAAGGATGCCGTTTTTACCCTTAACGCAAAAAAATAGCAATTGAATAATTTAAGCTTTTATTGATAGGATGACTCCAAGTCGCCCTACCAGTAAACTAAACATACCTAAAAAAAACTTCTGATTATAGCAGTTTTCAAATCCATTACTTATTTGTTTGTTTGTTTGTTTGTTTCGCTTTAACTATATTAGCATTATGAAAATTTTAATAATAGTATCAGTCTCTTTTTTACTGTTAATATTTACAGTCAAAATGTAGGAATAAACACAACAGGAGCAACACCTTCTTCAGCCGCAATGTTAGATGTAGTAGCAACCGACAAAGGTTTGTTAATTCCAAGAGTAGATATTGCCGATTTATCAACACCAGCACCAGTAACATCTCCAGACAACTCTCTGTTAGTTTACAATACAAATACAACAACAGGAATTGGGTATTACTATTGGAACACAACAACAAAATGGACAAAACTAATAGATGCAAGTACTTCAACTACCGATGCCGATTGGTACAAAGTTGGAACTACTTCTGCTCCAACAAATATCAATGATGATGTTTTTACGCAAGGAAAAGTTGGGGTGGGAACAGGTGTATCTACACTTCCAACGGAATTAACATTAAAAGGTCTATATTCTCAGTATGGAGGAACGCTCACAGGAGGAACGTACGAACGTTTTGAAATTTATGTAGATGAATCAAATAATGTACTTTTTGAAGCTCCAAAACCAGGTAATTCAAATGCCAATAGTTATGATTTTTATTTTTCGAATAGGGGAGATGGAACTCCCCTTAGTAAGATGGTGATAAAAGGGAGTGGTAATGTAGGGATAGGAATGGTAACACCTCAAGCAAAGTTAGATGTAAATGGGCGAGTTTGGATAAGAGAAGGCGTTAC
>CAMZKF010000057.1 GCA_947311095.1 uncultured Flavobacteriales bacterium | reverse complement strand
TAATTCATTTCTACTCATTTCAAAAACACCCGATACGACTAATCGTTTACCTTCTAAAATAGATGATTTTTGAGTACTATTAGATTCATCTAATTCGAATTGTAACCCTGTTTTTTTTAGTCGTTCTATTATTTCTTTATTTTCTTCATTGGCAAAATAGTTGACTATACTTTCGGCTATAACCTCTCCTATTTCATCTAAGTTTTCTAAGGTTTCTTTATCTGCTATACTCAAGGCTTCAATACTCTTAAAATGCAGAGCTATTTTTTTGGCTACTGTTTCGCCTACATGCCTAATTCCTAAGGCAAAAAGTACTTTTTCGAATGGTATTTTTTTTGATTCTTCGAGTCCTTTTAGCAAGTTGTTGGCTGACTTTTTTGCCATTCGTTCCAATGGTAATATTTGTTCTAAAGTTAAGTCATATAAATCGGCTATATTGTGAATTAACCCTGCATTGAATAGTTGAATTACAGTTTCTACACCTAGTCCATCAACGTTCATCATTTTACGACCTATAAAATGTTCTATCCTTCCTGTTATTTGAGGTTTACAACCATTTGTATTGGGACAAAAATGTTGCGCTTCTCCTTTTTCTCTAATTAGTTTTGTTCCGCATTCTGGACAATTTTTTAAATAGACGGTGGGTTTCGAATTTTTAGGTCTTTGAGTTAAATCTACCCCTATAATTTTAGGTATAATTTCACCTCCTTTCTCTACAAAAACAATGTCTTTTTCTCTTATATCTAGCTTTTCTATTTGATCTGCATTGTGCAAACTTGCTCGTTTTACAGTCGTTCCTGCCAATTGAACAGGAACTAAATTTGCGACAGGCGTTATTGCTCCAGTTCTCCCCACTTGATAGCTTATTTTTTCCAAAAGCGTCGATACTCGCTCGGCTTTAAATTTATAAGCAATTGCCCAACGAGGAGATTTTGCGGTAAAGCCTAATTCATCTTGACGATGATAATTGTTTACCTTTATAACTATTCCGTCTATTTCAAATGGTAAACTACCTCTATTTTTATCCCAATAATTTATAAAATCCATTATACCTTCAATAGACTTTACTTTTTTTATATAATTGTTTTTTATCGAAGGTATCTTAAACCCCCATTTTTCGAGTTCTTTTACAGCTTCAAAATGTCCTTCAAAATTAGTTTTTTCGGCATACAATTGATACAGTTGACAGTCTAATCTCCTCGATGCGACAACGGCAGAATCTTGCATTTTCATAGTTCCAGACGCTGTGTTTCTTGGGTTTGCAAATTGCGATTCTCCTGCTTCTTCTCTTTGTTTATTCAAGCGATTAAATGCTTCTAATGGAAAAATAATTTCGCCTCTAATATCAAAACTAGGTAAGAAATTACCTTTCAATTTCAAGGGAATAGAACGAATTGTTCTTGCATTAGCCGTTACATCTTCGCCTTTTGTTCCATCTCCTCTTGTTATAGCCTTTGTCAATTCTCCATTTTCATAAGTTAAACTAATGGCTACTCCATCATATTTTAATTCGCAAACATACTCAATATCTCCGTCCACCAACTTTCTAATTCGAGCATCAAATTCTTCAATTTCTTCTTTCGAATAACTATTACTCAGCGACAACATAGGAAAACGATGAACTACTGTTTCAAAGTTTTTGGTAATGTCCCCTCCCACTCTTTTTGTCGGAGAATTTGGAGAGGCTAATTCTGGATATTTTTGTTCCAATTCTTTCAATTCTTTCAAGAGCATATCAAAATCATAATCTGATATTTCGGGATTGCTCAATACATAATAATTGTAATTATGCTGATTCAATTGTTTTGTTAAATCTTCTATTCTCTGTTTAAAATCCATACCTTATATTAATTTCATAAAAAAAATGTAGTTCTTCTTTTGGGCGTTTATACCGAAACCGAAATGCTAATCGGTTTCAATATAACGGGCTATCCATTTGTAGTTTTTGATTCTAAAAATAGTAAACTAAATTAAAAAGGAGCTTCTAAAGTCGCTCTTTTCAATCAAGTTTTACTAATTATTTTTAAAACCAAAAAGCTATCATTACTATCCCTAACGCAAGTAAATTATAACATTAACTCTATATTCAAAACGTTTATTCTACAACTATTTGAACTATAGCTTACAATCTATTGTCGTGTTAATTGTCTTATAATAGCTTCATGTTTTGGGTATTTATTTATTAAAATGGCTCTTTCTGCTAATTCAAAATCTTCAAAATCAAAACCTGGGGCAACTGTACACCCTACAAAAGAATAAGAATCTTTATTTTTTACACTTGAAGCAAACCACGCTCCTGCTGGAACTACAAGTTGAGGATATAAATTTGCCTGTGGATTCATTCCTATTTCATGACAAGTATAATTACCTTCTTTATCTATTACATGAACCAACAAAGGGCTTCCTTCATAAAAATTCCAAATTTCGTCTTGCTTGATTCGGTGAAAACCAGAAAAATTATCAGATGTCAATAAAAAATGAATACTGGTACAATAATTTCTATCGCCCGAGAATTGTTTTCCTAAAGCTGTTTTCGATATCGTATTTTTACTGCGATAAACTTCTTTGTAAAAACCTCCTTCTGGATGCGCTTCCATTTCCAAAGATTGAACCAATACTTTTATTTTCTCCGTCATTATTTCACTCTAATTCTTTGTCCTATTCTTAACACTTTAGTTGCCGAAATACCATTTAATCTGCAAATGGCTTTTACTGTTGTTCTATTTCTTAAAGCTAAAGCATATAAAGAATCTCCGCTTCTAATTTTGTGGTATTTTCGTCCACTGCTACTCGCCAATTGTTTTGCAGGAGGATGATAAACATAAGGCGCTTTATAATGAAACAAATGGTTGTGCATTTGCAATGTATCTGAAATCAATTTTTTGTTTTCAAAATCAATTACTTTTTGAGGATTTAAAGCATTCCCAAAATAACGCATTTCAAAATGCAAATGACTCCCCGTGGAACGTCCTGTATTGCCTCCTAGCCCTATTATATCTCCAGCTTTTACTTCTTGATTGGGCTTTATTAATAATTTATGAAGGTGTGCATAATAAGTTTCTAAACCATTGTAGTGCCTTATTACTACTAAATTGCCATATCCTCCACTTGAATACGAAGCATAGCGAACGACTCCATCAAAACAAGCGACTAAGGTGTCTCCTGTTACAACATCTACATCCGTCCCGTAATGAAATCTTCTCCCTCTTTGCTTGTAAGTCGAAGTAATAATTCCACTATGAGGCATTACAAATTTTGAATGTACAGAATCTAATAACGGAAATAAAACCGTATCTTTCATTGCCATTAAATCATTCCCTTTTATATTAGGGTTCAATGTATCCCATTTGTCTTTCCATTTATATTTTTTTTGAGCATT
>CAMZKF010000056.1 GCA_947311095.1 uncultured Flavobacteriales bacterium | reverse complement strand
GTGAAAAAAGAAACGATTTATTTAGCTTATTTTGATGTTTTTTTTGGTATAAAACCCAAATAACAACACCAAATTTACATTAAAATATACTTGCATATTTTCTTTTTAGTTTCGAAAAATATAAAGCTTTCATTACCTATTCTTTATCCCTCGTTAGAATTGTTTTACACCTTTTCGGACACTACTCTATTTACAAAAAACAAAAATATAGGTCGCCTTTTATATTTTTTTAATAAATTTGTAAGAAATAATAAAAGAATGACAGATTACTTTGCACACGAAACAGCAGTTATAGACAAGAACTGTACAATTGGAAAAGAAACAAAAATTTGGCATTTCAGTCACATTATGACCAACTGTACACTTGGAGAAAAATGCAACATCGGTCAAAACGTAGTTGTGTCGCCAGAAGTAGTACTAGGCAACAACGTAAAAGTACAAAATAACATCTCAATTTATACAGGTGTTATTTGTGAAGATGATGTTTTCTTAGGTCCTTCTATGGTTTTTACCAATGTAATTAATCCTAGAAGTGCAGTAAGTCGCAAAAACGAATATCTTCAAACAACCGTAAAAAAAGGAGCTTCAATTGGAGCAAATGCAACAATAGTTTGCGGACACGACATTGGAGAATTTGCTTTTATTGGCGCTGGTGCTGTTGTTACAAAAGATATTCCTAACTTTGCACTCGTTGTCGGCAATCCTTCTAAACAAATCGGTTGGGTTAGCGAATATGGAATTCGCCTTCATTTTAACACCGAAGGTTTAGCAACCTGCGAAGAAAGTGGGCAAGAATACAAATTAGAAAACAATACAGTTACAAGAATAAAATAATGGCAGAATTTAACGAAAATGATAAAATTAAATTTGCAGTTGTAGGTTGTGGACACATAGGAAAACGTCACGCTACAATGATTTTTAATAATAAAGAGTCGGAATTGGTTGCTCTTTGTGATGTAAAACCAAAAGAAGAATTAGCTTTAGAAGCTTTTGGAGAAACACCTTTTTTCAACTCAATAGAAGATTTATTAACCAGTGATTTAGAATTTGACGTTGTAAACATTTGCACACCTAATGGTTTACATTCTGACCAAGCAATTTTAGCTCTAGATCATAGCAAACATTTAGTCGTAGAAAAACCTATTGGACTTTCCAAAGCTAAATGCGAGGGTGTTATTTACAAAGCATTGAGAAATCACAAGCAAGTATTTGCAGTAATGCAAAACAGGTATTCTCCCCCATCGGTTTGGCTAAAAGAAATTGTAGAAAATAAAATAATAGGAGATACCTTTATGGTTCAAGTAAACTGTTACTGGAACAGAGATGACCGTTATTATAAAAAAGGAGGTTGGAAAGGTGTTCAAAACCTAGACGGAGGGACATTGTTTACCCAATTTTCACATTTTATAGATATTATGTATTGGCTATTTGGAGATGTAACCAACATTAAAGGTAAATTTGGCGATTTTACACATAAAAACTCAACCGATTTTGAAGATTCAGGTTTTGTTTCATTCGACTTCTTAGACGGAGGAATGGGATCTTTAAATTATTCTACCGCTGTTTGGGGTAAAAACTTAGAAAGTAGTATTACCATTATAGGAAGTAAAGGATCTGTAAAAGTAGGAGGTCAGTACATGAATGAAGTCGAATATTGTCACATAGACGGATATGAAATGCCTGAACTGGCACCTTCAAACCCTCCAAATGATTACGGTCAATACAAAGGTTCAGCAGCCAATCATCACTACATAATAGAAAACGTAGTTGATACATTAAAAGGAAGAACAAGAGCAACAACAAACGCACTCGAGGGGCTAAAAGTAGTCGATATTATCGAACGAATTTACGCCGTAAGAGACAAACAGGGATATTAACTAGTATTACGTAATTCGTCCTTCGTATTGCGTGTAATAATTTTTTAAATACGTAAACGTTAGACGATTTACGAGAAACTAGAAACTAAAAATATGTATAAAAAATTAGTCGATAAAGAAGCAAAACTAGCAGTAGTAGGTTTAGGATATGTAGGTTTACCAATTGCTTTAGAATTTGCAAAAAAAATAAATGTAATTGGATTCGACATCAATCAAAAACGTGTTGAGTTGATGCAAAACAACGTAGATCCAAGTAATGAATTAGAAGCTTCTGATTTTGAAGGTTGCGCTATTGAATTTACAGCTGATGGAGAGAAGCTAAAAGAAGCTAATTTCTTTATTGTTGCCGTTCCTACTCCAATTGATGAGAGTAAAGAACCGAACATAAGACCTCTTTTAGGAGCTTCGGAAACAGTTGGAAAAGCATTAAAAAAAGGAGATTATGTAGTTTACGAATCTACCGTTTACCCTGGGTGTACCGAAGAAGATTGTATTCCTGTTTTGGAACGTGTTTCTGGACTGAAATGGAAAGAAGATTTTAACGTCGGTTACTCTCCAGAAAGAATTAATCCAGGAGACAAGGTTCACACCTTGGCTACCATTGTAAAAGTAGCAGCAGGAGACACAGAAGTAGCGGCAGAAAACATAGCTAAAACTTACGAGTTAGTAGTCGAAGCTGGCGTTCATAGAGCTTCAACAATTAAAGTTGCCGAAGCGGCTAAAATCATCGAAAATACACAACGAGATGTCAACATCGCTTTAATGAATGAGCTTTCTATTATTTTTGGAAGAATGGGCATCAATACATTTGAAGTATTGGAAGCAGCAGGAACCAAATGGAATTTCTTAAAATTCTTCCCAGGTCTTGTAGGTGGGCATTGTATTGGAGTTGACCCTTACTACTTAACTCACAAAGCAAAAACATTAGGTTATCACGCCAAGATCATAAACTCAGGTCGTTATGTAAACGATTCTATGGGGTTTTATGTAGCTAAACAATGTGTAAAACGTATTTTAGGAAAAGGAAAAAGTATTATTGATGCTCGTATCTTAGTTATGGGAGCAACCTTTAAAGAAGACGTAAGCGACATTCGAAATTCTAAAGTAATTGATGTTATTAAAGAATTTGAATCTTTTTCTTGCGAAGTTGATATTGTTGATCCTCACGCAGATTCGGAGGAATTTATGCATGAATATGGATACAAATTAGCTAAAGAACCAACAGGAAAATACGATGCAGTAGTATTGGCGGTTAACCATAAAGAATACACTAATTTAGATGAAGCTTATTTTAAATCAATAATGACTGATTTGGGCGAGTTTGTTGATATCAAAGGTATTTACAAACATCAATTTAAAGATTTAGATTATTGGAGTTTATAATTAATTCTATTAAATTGTCCAGTGTTTAAATTTACGCTGGACATTTTAATTATTACTAAATAGTAAAATGAAAAATATATTAATTACAGGAGGTTCAGGATTTATAGGTTCGCATGTCGTCCGTTTGTTTGTTACTAAATATCCAAATTACAACATCATAAACTTGGATAAACTAACTTATGCAGGAAACCCAGAAAACCTTTCTGACATAGAAAATCATTCTAATTACACCTTTGTAAAAGGAGATATTAATGATGCTGCTTTTGTTTTTGATTTATTTAAAAAATATTCATTTGAAGCTGTCATTCACTTAGCTGCCGAATCTCATGTCGATCGTTCGATTAGCAACCCTAATGAATTTATAATGACTAATATCGTAGGGACTTTAAATTTATTGAATGCGACAAAACATACATGGGGAGAAAATGTAAAAGATAAAGTATTTTATCACATCTCAACCGATGAAGTTTATGGTTCTCTTGGAAAAACAGGCTTTTTTCACGAAACAACAGCTTACGACCCTCGAAGTCCTTATTCTGCATCAAAAGCAAGTTCTGACCATATTGTTCGGGCATATTTTCACACTTTTAATGTTCCTGTTAAAATATCTAATTGCAGTAACAATTATGGATCTCACCAGTTTCCAGAAAAGTTATTGCCTTTAATGATAAACAACATTAAAAACAACCAACCTTTACCTGTTTATGGCGAAGGAATTAACGTAAGAGATTGGCTTTGGGTTGTCGATCACGCTAGAGCTATTGACGTTATTTTTCACCAAGGTAAAATTGGAGAGACATACAATATTGGAGGTCATAACGAATGGAAAAACATTGACATTGTTCATTTATTGTGCGACACAATGGACGAGAAACTAGGTCGAGAAAAAGGAACATCTCGCAAACTAATTACTTTTGTAAAAGACAGAGCAGGTCATGACATGCGTTATGCAATAGATGCAACAAAAATAAAACAAGAACTCGGCTGGGAACCTTCCGTTACCTTTGAGCAAGGGATGAACATCACAATAGATTGGTATATGGCAAACCAACAGTGGATGGACAACATTACGTCTGGTGATTATCAAAATTATTATAAAGAACAATACGGAAATAAATAAATATTCTTATTTCTCTCATTTCATTTCTTCAGTCAATTATTATAAATTATAAGATTTAAATCTTTATGCTTGTTTTAGTATTAGCTAATCTTAGCTTGTTTTCTAAACAAACTCAACAAAGAAAAAGACAACACGAAAGAAACTATAGCCGATGCAATAGCTAAAACCACAGCACCAATACAATATTGTATAAAATTGACATGAATATCAGCCAAGGTAATTTTAGACAATTCTGGTAACGGAGTATCGTTTGAGTAATAAAATCCTCCAACATAATAGCTCAACCAAACGATAAAAGGAATCATTGGAGGAATACTAATATTTGCTGCTCCAATAAACAATGCTTGATTTAAGCGAAAGAAAAAAGCCAACGGTATTCCGATTAATAATTGAAATCCCCAAAGTGGTATTATTCCCATAAAAAAGCCAAATGCAATAGACGACGATTTTCTTAAATTACTTTCTTCGGGTTTTACAATGTCTTTTTTTAATTTCACCCAAAATTCTTTTTTAAACGAAGCTTTTATCAATCGTTTGGGTAAGTAATATGCAAATGTTAAAATCACAAAATAAGTATTTAAGATACTAATTCTTGTAAAATCATTTAACGGTCTAAAGTGACTTACACGCTCGTCGTAATCATAAATTACTTTTACATTTACAGGTATAATCTTCACGTCTTTCCAAGCCATTTTTACAATAACTTCTATCTCCATTTCAAATTTAGAAGTATATAACTTTATTTTTTTCAATGGTTCAAGAGGATAAAGCCGATAACCTGTTTGCGTATCGGGCAATTCAATTCCTGTTTCTAACTTAAACCAAAAATTAGAAAACTTATTTCCAAACGAACTTTTGCCTGGTATTGTTTCGTGCGTCATATCTCTAGCCCCCATTAACAAAGCTCCTTGATTTTCTTTTGCCGCTTTTAAAAACACAGGAATATCATCGGGAAAATGTTGCCCATCAGAATCTATTGTAATGGCATTGTCAAAACCAAGTTCTATTGCTTTTTCGAACCCCAATTTTAACGCATTCCCCTTTCCTACATTTTCTTTGTAACCAAGTACAATTACTTTATTTTTATAAGCTTCTAAAATTTGTTCGGTACTATCAACCGATCCATCATTGACTACAATTACATCTTTTCCATTGCTAAATTCTAACACTCCGTCAATCACCCTAGCCAACGTTTTTTCATTGTTGTAGGTTGGTATAATTACGCAGGTATTGATGTCGGATAATTTGTTCATTCAAGAATATATTAACTAAAAATCAAATCGATTTCCATACTCTTTAATGGTTCTTTTAACAGTACGAATTGTTGATTTATCAATGCAGGAAAAATCAAATTCGGAAGAAAAAACTAACAAATATTTATACAAAAGATCTTCTAAATCAGATTTTAACCCTGAAACTTTTGGTTCATACATCTTTAAAGCTAATTCTCTACCAAATCTTTGATCAAAAGTATCTTCTTCTTCAATTTCAGTATCTTTTTCATCATAATACATCATATAATTATGATTCAACGTCCAAAAATACAAAGCTGTTTGTTCAGTTTCACTGGTATTATTAATAAATTTACTAATCAAATTATGTAGTTCAAAATAATCATCTCCCTCAGGAGTATCTCCATTATAATAATTCAAATTTTGAAGAAGATAGTTTAGCTTTTTTTTCTTTCCATCACTCCTAAAACTTAATCTATTTAAAAGCTTCTTCAAAACTATCTTTCTAGTATATTCCATCATTACAAAAGCCATCTCTTTAGTAACATATAACTTGTCGTCTATTGTTATCATATTTATTTGTTTATGTATAAAGCCGAAAATTTAAAATAGCTCACCTCTAAATGCTTTCCAACAGCATTTATTTTTAGACCATTTTCCGTTTCGGTCATTGCTATTTCCACCTCTATTTCGGGTGTTATTTCAGGGTTTAAAATTGCTAAAAACTTACACCTTCCCATGGATTTCAGACTCAACTTTCGTTTCAACTCTTCTTCCAAAATCTCCTTTACCAACTGCACTTGTATTACTCCTGGCGTAATCGGATTATCGGGAAAATGCCCTTCAAAAATAGCGTTCGAAGCATTAATAACTACTTTAGAAAACAACTTCCCTTCTTTATTTTCTATACTTTTAAATTCAAACAAATCTTCTACTAACATTATTTTTTCTTTTAATTTTTCTAACTCTCATTTATTAGGGCGTTCGAGCGGGCTGACCACTATATCTTTTTTGTTGAAAAAACAAAAAAGGATGCCGTTCACATCCCTAACGCAAAAATAGAATTTCAATCATCTTTTATTCTAAATCTCATACTTATTTTATTGCTTAAAATAAACAATCGCTCCTTATTTCATTCCCCCCTCAACTGATGTAATTCTTTTTTTAAAACGACAAAAACAATTTTTCTCCCATTGTTTTAGCATTATAAAGCTGATTGGTAAAGGTAACTACTTTTTTATCTCCACTTGTTTCATAAAACGTAATATTTTCTAATCGACTATCTTTTTTAGAAAAATACAATTCTAACTTCGTATAAGTTTTAGACAACGGTTTAGTCAAAGGCTCTAATTCTATCAAATACTTGCTCGTAGATTCAAAACATTGTGTCTTCAAATCTTTATTGCTTTCATAATTGCCCTCTATCAACTTCATCATAAACTCATTTACTTTTAAGGCAACCTTATTACTTGCTGGAATTTTAACTTCCTTTCCGTTATCTCTAATTCGAAGGCTTTTTCCATTCAAAAGAATAATATATTCAAAAGGAGACACTTGTTCCCAACGCATTTTACTATCTTTTTCATAATAGAATTTCCCTGTCGAAACTTGAGGCTTATTGAACGCCGCTAAATGTTTTTCTTCTTTATAATCAGCAGAAATTGAATACGTTTTATCGGCTACCGTCTTCAGCTTTTTCAAGACCACTTCTGGGTTAGAAACCAATTTATAATCGCTTGGTGCAAAAGCAAAAGTAAGCACAGCTAAAAGTAACAAAACGATGGTGTGTTTTTTATTCATAAGGCAATATTTTTATTGACGCTGAGAGAGAAGCAATTTCTGTGCCATTAGATTTTAGTTTTTCCAATATTTTGGGCAATGCTTTTACCGTCACTTCCATTGTATCGTGAAACAATAAAATTGCTTTATTGTCTTTTTCTATTGCTGCCATGGTTTTACTAACTAAACTAGCTACATCTTTTTCTTTAGTATCATAAGAACGAAAGCTCCAACCAATAGAAACAAAATTCACACGACGCAACATTTTTGTATATCGAGGAGAAGTAGCTCCAAACGGAGGTCGAATATAATTCGCCTTTTTGCCAATAATTCCATCAATAATACCCCTTGCTTTTTCAAAATCTCTTTGTAGCTTTTTCGTTCTAAAAAATGGAATAAAATTACTATGGCTATACGAATGATTTCCTACAACATGCCCTTCTTCATCAATTAACTTTAATAATTCTGGATGTTTTTTCGCTTCTTTTCCGATTACAAAAAAGGTTGCTTTTACATTATATTTTCTTAATATTTCTAATATTTGTGGGGTAAATTCAGGGTGAGGACCATCATCGAAAGTAAAAACGACTCCCTCTCCTTTTTTCTCGGAATGAATAAATAAATTAAGACCTATAAAATAAGAACCTAGGCTAACGATTGCTCCAAAAACCAAAAAATAAGCTATAATTAAAAACCAAAAATTAGGAACATTCCAATAACTAACGCAAAGGTAAATCCCGATAATATTAAATAAAAAAAATACTATTTTAAATTTCATATCGATTCTATGAGCATTAAACCTAAATTACTTTTGGTTAAATTATTATAAATTAAAACTTTAGAAGCTTTTCCTGTTTGTATTTTATCTACAGCTAAGTGAAGCCCCAATGCCGAATTTGTAGGGTAAACGCCAACATATTTATTAAGGCTTATCTCTTCAGAAAACTGCTTTAATTCTACCGTTTTTTCACTAAACGGACTACTGTAATAAACTAAATCAATAGCGTTAGAATTAACCTTGTTTTCTGTCAAAAACTCGGTTAATAAACCATCTTCTAATCCTCCTTTGTAAATTGTTTTACTAGCCGAAATCTTGGCTAAAGTATTTTTGTTTTTCGTTTTAGACAGCACTAAAAAAGTAGCTCCAGAGGTTAAATTCAATTTTCCTAATTCCAAACTATCTACAATCTCATCCAAAAAAGGAATAAACTCATCTCCTGCTCCTAGCAATACATTTTGCATTCCATTGTCAAGACAAATCATAGCGTCTTCCAAAGCAACCTCAAACGAAACATTGTTTTGGGTGTGAGTCATATTGTAGCCGTTGTTCTTCAACGTTAATGAAACTTGACCTGCTATGGTATTGTGCGTTGATTGTATAAACGCTGTTGGAGGAACTAACCCTTCTAAGTTTATAAAATTGTTTAAAAACTTTGCAGTATCGGTTAAACACCCCAATCCTGTTCCAACGATAATAGCATCGATATTTTCATCTGTTTTGTTTGCACAATCTAAGGCACAAGCTACCGACATACGAAGGATATTACTCATTCTTCGCAAAACTCGGGGATTTAGATATTCCTTGTAAACAGGTTTCAACACTTCTGAATTTGATTCTAATTTAACCAAATTATTAGAAAAGCCAACGTTGTTAAATGATGCTTGATGAGAAATAGACGTTATCGAATTTATATAATACATTTAATCTTTTATTTTACTAATAACCAACGAAGTACAATTCCCACCAAAACCAAAGGCATTGGACAATATGTGCTTAATATTTTTGTTTTTTTCGACTTTAGAAATAGGGATTAATCCTGTTTCTTCTATTGCTTTTTTATAGTTTAAATTTGGAAACAACACCTTGTGATTAATGGAGAGAACAGAAAAAATAGTTACTATTGCTCCCGACGCAGCTAAGGTATGTCCAGTGTAGCTTTTGGTTGAACTAAAAGCTGGAACTTGAGAGCCAAAAACGTTTTTGAAAGCGATGGACTCTGTTAAATCATTGTTTTTTGTTCCTGTTCCATGTGCATTTATATAGTCTATCTGTGATGGTTTTAAACCTGCATTTTTTAAGGCTATCTCTATTGCGATAGTTGCTCCTTTAGCATTTGGAGATGTTGCGGTTTGATGATAAGCATCGGAACTGTTATTATAACCTGAAAGTTGAGCTAAGACTTTGTTCCCTGTTCGCTTTTGACTTTTTTCACTTTCCAACAATAAAAAACCTGCTCCTTCTCCAAGATTTAACCCTTGCCTATTTTCGTCGAATGGACTAATCCAATTTTCGTTGTAAATCATAAGCGACTTAAAACCACTTATCGTAAATTCGGATAGAGCATCTACTCCTCCTACTAAAACTCTATCTAGTTTTCCTGCTTTGATTAATCTAGCTCCGTGCATAATTGCATTACTACTCGAAGAACAAGCGGTTGAAATGGTGTTTACATAGCCTGTTATTTCTAATTTATCGGCTATTCGCTCGGTAATGTTTCCACTATCGTGGTAAATAAGTTTTTGGTAATCAGCCGAGTGTCCTTTTGAGACTTCTCTAAAAAACATTTCACTTCTATCCATTCCTCCTACCGATGTTCCTGAAACAATACCTGTTTTGAGTTTTGAATCGTGTTTATTTTCGCCCCAACATTCAGTTGCTGCCTTGATTCCTAAAAGAGAACTCCTCGAAATTTTTGCATCATCGAAATTAGATTGTGTGGCTAATTCTTTATCAGACAAATTAACTTCTCCTACCATAAAATCGGCATTTAAATCGGGATAAGATTTTTTTTTAAGTCCCGTTTTTTCGTTCAATAAGGAGGTTAAGGTTTCGGATACATTGTTTCCTATTGACGATACAACGCCCATTCCTGTTATGAATACTTTCATTCTTTTAAACATCAATTTTTACTGAATTATGTGTATCGAATTTAGAGTTTTATTCTTTAAAAGTTAGGTAATACCAACCTAAGTTTGCAATATAGTACATTTACATTAAATAATCAAAAAGAATAAAAGAGGAATAAGGCTGTTAATACCAAAGGTTTTAAAATCGGTTAATTTGAAAGTCCCCTCTTTTTTTGTTATCAGAATTTGAATAATTCATAAGGACATAGATTCTGCTTTCAGATTGGAAAATATCATAACACTATTCTCTTTATAAAACATAAATTATGAACTCATATACAGAGTATTTCGGAATTGACATTTCAAAATAAATGACGTTGTTAATCAATTAGGGAAACATTGTAATACGAAAAGACGCCAAAAGGATTTCATAAACAGTAGAACGAGATTGGAATTTAGTAGCACAGAAAACTCGAATAACCATCGCGTTCTCTACTTTTTTTAAAATAGATTAATAGATATTAAGGCTAATGATTCCCAAACAGTAGTTTTTTCTATGGCGTAAATGGCAAGAATCTACGACGTTATTATAAGTAAGCGTACGGGGAACTACGTAGGTTT
>CAMZKF010000055.1 GCA_947311095.1 uncultured Flavobacteriales bacterium | reverse complement strand
TAGGTAATTAATTTATTTAAAATACTGATAATCAATTATTTATCTAGTAAATTGAGTGCAAATTCTTCCATTTCTCTCATTTCTTTTTCATCTTCTTCACATTTATCTTTATAACCCATTAAATGCAAAAGTCCATGAGCCATAACTCTATTCAATTCGTTTTCAATTGTTTTTTTAAAAGTTTTAGCGTTGTCTTTTATTCTATCAACAGAAATAAAAATATCACCTGAAATTATATCGTTTTCACAATAATCAAAAGTGATAACATCGGTATAATAATCATGATTTAAATGGTCTTTATTTACCTTCAATAAATATTCGTCTGAACAGAAAATATAATTCAATTCTCCAATTATTTTTTGTTCAGTTTCGGCCAATTCACTCAACCAAATTCTTAAACCTTTTTTATTTTTAATAATAAAATTAATTTCTTCGGTATGAAAAAATATTGTTTTGCTCATTTTTTAAATTTATTAATTCTTACAAATTTAATTGTTTATTACGCTAAATAGTATTTAATTAATTGAATACTATCAACGTTTCATTGTTTGTTTAAATAAAAATATACTTATTCTCCTCTTTTCTTAAAGAAAGATAAGTTTAAAATTTAAACGAAATTTAAGAACACTTTTATCGTCTTTGGTAAACAAGCGGATAAGCATTAAATTATATAAATGAGTAATTCCTAACGCAATAAAAAAGCTAAATTTACAAGACTCTAAAATCATTTAGGTTTTCAAATTCAAAAAGTGTAGTTTTGTACAACAATGTTACATCAAATAAAATCATATATAAATTATAAGAAAAATTCTATTGGAAAACATGGAGTTCACTCACCTTTTGTATTCGATTTAATGCGTCAAGTTTTTGATAAACAAGATACTTTTTATGCCTTTGATTTAATAGAAAAATTTAGAGAAAGCTTAAAATTAGACAATACAATATTACATATAGAAGATTTAGGAGCAGGATCAAAAACTAATTCTAGTGATAAACGAACGGTAAGGCAAATAATAAAATCATCATCAAAAGCACCAAAATATGGGCAATTATTATTTCGATTAGCTAATTATTTTGAAGTAGATAATATAATAGAATTAGGAACATCACTAGGAATATCAACTTTATATTTAGCCAATTCGCGTCGATATTCTAAAATATATACACTAGAAGGATCAAAAGAAATAGCTAAAAAAGCAAAAGCTAATTTTAAAAAAATGAAGTTAAATAACATTGAAATTATAACTGGTAATTTCGATGCTACTTTAACGCCATTGCTCGATAAATTAGAAAAAATAGATTTTGTTTTTTTTGATGGAAATCATAAAGAAAAACCAACACTTCAATATTTTGAAAAGTGTTTAGCTAAAATACATAATAACACCATTTTTGTATTCGACGATATTTATTGGTCACAAGAAATGACTAACGCTTGGCAAACAATTAAAGCACATCAAAAAGTAACTACAACCATCGATATATTTGAAATGGGAATTGTATTTTTTAAAAAAGAGTTACCAAAACAAAATTTAATAATAAAATATTAAAAATGAGAGCATTAGTAGTATCTGGAGGCGGAAGTAAAGGAGCATTTGCAGGTGGAATGGCAGAACATTTCATTAGCGATTTAGGAATTAAATACGATATTTTTACGGGTTCATCTACAGGAAGTTTATTAATTCCAATGTTAGCATCTGATAATGTAAAAAAAGCAAAAGAAGCTTATACATCTATTACCGAAAAAGATATTTTTACAATCAATCCTTACAAAATAGATATAAAAAGAGGAGTAGTAAGAATAAAAATGCATCACCTAAACATTGTTCGCTCTTTTCTTAGAGGAAATAAAACGCTTGGTAGTTCTAAAAAACTTAGAAAAACAATTTCAAAATTTTTTTGTAAAAATGAATTTCAAAAAATAAAAGATATGAATAGAAACGTTATTGTAACAGTTTCTAATCTATCTAGAAATGTAGTAGAATATAAAGCTTTAAAAGATTGTAATTACGAAGATTTTTGCGATTGGATTTGGGCTTCTGCAAATTTTTTACCATTTATGAGTTTAGTTACCAAAAATGGAATGGAATATGGAGACGGTGGTTTTGGAAATAACATACCCATTCAATCAGCTATAGATGCAGGAGCTACCGAAATAGATGTTATTGTTTTAGATCCAATCTATTCAGTTTCTAACCGAATGCCATCTGCCAATGCCATTGATTTATTATTTAATGTATTCGATTATTTACTAGATCAAACTACAGCAAGCAGACTCGAACTTTCTAAACTAAAAGGAAAAAATAGAGCTGTAAAAATAAATGTGTATCATACACCAAATAAATTAACTGAAAATTCTTTAATATTTAATAAAAAAAGAATGACAAGATGGTGGAAAGAAGGAAAAGAATACGCTAGGAAAGTTAAAAAACAATCGGTAATTATACAACCAGAAAAATAAAAATGTCAGAAATATTAGATACCATTTGTGCACTTTCTACTCCACATGGAGTAAGTGCAATTTCAGTAATTAGACTTTCTGGAAATGAAGCTATTGCTATTGTAAATTTAAGTTTTTCAAAAGAAATAATTAACGAGAAAGGTTATACTGTTCACTACGGTTCTATTTTAAAAAATGATAAAATAATAGACGATGTAATTGTTACTATTTTTAGAAATCCTCATTCTTTTACAGGAGAAGATTCTATAGAAATAGCCTGTCATGGTTCGTTATATATTCAACAACAAATAATAGAATTAATGCTTCATAATGGAGCTAGAATGGCGTTGGCAGGAGAGTTTTCTAAACGAGCTTTTTTTAATGGTAAGTTTGATTTATCACAAACCGAAGCCATTGCCGATTTGATTCATTCGGAAAGTGAAGTTGCCCATCAAATTGCAATGCAGCAAATGAAAGGAGGCATCAGTAATGAACTATCCGAATTACGTCAAAAAATGATGAATTTTGCCTCTTTAATCGAATTAGAACTCGATTTTTCGGAAGAAGATGTAGAATTTGCAGACCGAACAGAATTAATAACTTTAATAGATGAAGTTCAAAATGTAGTCGAAAATTTAGCACAATCATTTCAGTTAGGAAATGCCATAAAAAACGGAGTAAACACAGCAATAGTTGGAAGACCAAATGCAGGTAAATCTACTTTATTAAACACATTACTAAGCGAAGAAAGAGCCATTGTTTCTTCAATAGCAGGAACTACAAGAGATAACATAGAAGAAGTTTTAACCATAGACGGTATAGACTTTAGATTTATAGATACCGCAGGATTGAGAAACACTACCGACGAAATAGAAAAAATAGGAGTAAAAAAAGCCTTAGAACAAGTTGAAAAATCGTCGGTTTACATTTATCTATTCGATATGGGAGAACTTTCGGTAGAAGAGGTAGAAAGTGATTTAAAAGAACTACCTTCTACTATTAAAAGGTTGGTTGTAGCTAATAAATCAGATGTTGTATCTGAATCAATACAACTTGAATTTAACAATTCTAAACTCGACCTAATTTTTATATCAGCAAAAGAAGAAGATAGTATTTTATTATTAAAAGAAAGGTTAGTCGAGCTAATTGATACAGAAAATTTAAGCCAACAAACAACTATAATTACCAATCTTAGACATTATGAAGCTTTGAATAAAGCAAATGAGGACTTAAAAAAAGTACAAGAAGGTTTGGAAACTGGAGTTACAGGAGATTTTCTTGCAATGGATATACGCCAAGCAATGCATCATTTAGGAACAATAACAGGAGAAGTTTCTACCGATGATTTATTGGGTAATATTTTTGCTAACTTTTGTATCGGAAAGTAACCAATATACTTATCTGCCTCTTATTTCAAATAAAATAAATAAAGAGCCTATTTGGCTTGAAGCATAGAGTATTTAGAAAAAGTAAAAATATTTTTTTTATCTTGTTTGAAACAAGTGGATAAGTATTTAATAAAAAATTTATTTTTATACTTATTTTATTTTTTAAAAAAATATAAATCGAAATCTTCTATATTTTTCTTAACATTGTCATAAAATACTGAGTTTCATTCGTTATTTCAGTAGAATAAAATAAATAATATGAAAGCAGCAGTATTAGTCCAACACGGAAATTCACAACAAGCATTTGAAATAAAAGAAGTAGAAATTCCTAAAATTTTAGAGGACGAAGTACTTATAAAAGTAGATGCCTTTGGACTCAATTTTGCCGACGTTATGGCACGTCAAGGACTCTACAAAGAAGCTCCAGAACTACCAAGTATTCTAGGATATGATGTAGTTGGAAAAATAGAAAAAGTAGGAAGTAAAGAAAATCAATATCTAATAGGAAAACGAGTAGTTTCCATGACTCGTTTTGGAGGTTATGCCGAATATGCAAAAACAAAAGCTGCGGGAATTTCTGTTATATCAGATAAAATGACCAATGGAGAAGCTCTTGCATTGGCAACACAATATAGTACAGCTTATTTTATGGCTTACGAATGCATTTCCGTATTTAAAGGAGATAATATTCTTATGCACGCCGCAGCTGGAGGAGTAGGAACAGCTCTAACCCAATTACTCAAACTAAAAGGCTGTACTATATTTGGTTTAACAAGTAGTGATGAAAAATTTGATTATTTAAAACAAAATGGAGTTGATTATCCTATAAATCACAATAAAAATAATTATATAGAAATAGTAAAAAAACAACTAGGAGGCAATAAATTAGATGTAGCATTTAATTCAGTAGGAGGTTCAACCTTTAAAAAAGACATGAGCTTACTACAAAAGGGAGGTCGAATTATTCTCTTCGGAGCAGCAGAACGATCGGGTCAAGGCAAGGGAAAACTAAAAACATTAAAACTAGCTTGGAAATTTGGAATTTTTTCTCCCATACAAATGTTAATGCATTCACAAGCAATTATAGGAGTAAACATGCTTCATATAGCTGACCAAAAACCAGAAGTTATAAAACGTTGCCTTGATGAAGTGGTAAAAATGACCGAAAATGGATTGCTAAAACCTCATGTAGGAGGTGTTTTTAAAGCAGATAAAATTGGCGATGCTCACGCACTACTAGAAGGTAGAAAATCTAAAGGTAAAATTATTGTAGAATGGTAATTTAGGGGGTAGAAATATAATCTCTTATATCATAACAACCTCCAGAAACTAACTTATTACTTTTTAAAAGTTCCAATAAATTTTTAGCTACAAATTGAGGAGATAGTAATTCATTATTACTTTTTAGGTCAATAAAACGCGTAACAGAATCAAAAACTTCTTTTGGAGTATTGCGTATTGTTACTTGCATATTAGTATCAACAACACCAGGAGCAAATGAAACAACTTTTACAGGGTGTTTTTCTTCCAGTTGTTCTACCCCTATACAAGTTGTAAATAAATCTAAACCAGCCTTAGATGCGCAGTAAGTTGCCCAACCTGCATAAGGTTTTCTTCCCGCACCAGAAGAAATATTTAAAATGTATTTTGAGCAATTTAACGCTTGCGTTTCTTTTATAAAAAATTCAGAAATAAGAATAGGAGCTTTTAAATTAACATCAATGCTTTTACTCAATAAATCAAAACTATTGATGCCTACATTTCCAATTGGATTTATTGTTCCCGCATTATTAATTAAGGTAATTGAATTGAATTTTGAAACTAAAATTTTATCGAAAATTTCATCAAGTGTGTTTATTAGTTTTTTTTGATTTGTAAGATCACAATCATAATGAACCAGTAACTTCGACGTTTTAAGTCTCTTCAATTCTGGAGTTTCGCTTCTCGATATTGAAAAAACAAAATTACCTTTAGAAATCAATTCTTTAACAAAAGACAAACCTAAGCCTTTAGAAGTTCCTGTTACAATAAATATATTTTTCATTTTTAGATTATTTTTTAGTTTAAAATAAGATATACATGTATACTTAGTTTTTATTAATTAGAATAAACAGAACTTCCTTCAGTACAATTTTTACAAATATCAATGTTATTTCTATCTGTTAAAATCATGTTTCTGAAACCATTATAATCTTTGTTTTTCCATACCGAACTAAACGATTGAAAAGCCATATTTCCAAGTTTATGTTTAGCATCTTTATCAAAACAACAAGGTACAACACTACCGTCCCAAGTTATTACTGCACTACTCCACATTCTCCAACAATGATTCAAAAGTCCATTTTTTATTTTATAAGTTCCGTCTTTTTGTTTTTTATACCTAGAATAGTATTCGTTTTGAGGAATCAAAGGGTTTCCATTTTCAAAATCATAAACTTGAGCGGTTTTAAATTTTATTTCATTCACCCCCAATTCTTTAGCCAATTCTTTAGCCTCTCCTATTTGATGCTCATTAGGTCTGACCACTAAAAACTGAAAAATCACATGAGGTGTTTTAGATTTTAATTTCCGTTTGCTCGCTATAATATTTTTTGTACCTGCTATTACTTTTTCTAAATTACCATTGACTCTATATTGTTCATACACCTCTTGGGTTGTCCCGTCAATAGAAATAATTAAACGATTCAAACCAGATTCAACAGTTTTGTCAGCCATTTCTTTGGTTAAAAAATGAGCATTTGTAGATGTAGCAGTGTAAATATTTTTAGATGCAGCATAATTTATCATTTCTAAAAAATTTGGATGAATAAAAGGTTCTCCTTGAAAATAAAAATTGATATACGATAAATAAGGAGATAACTCATCTATTATTTTTTTATTAACCCCTTGTTTTAAATTTCCAGTAGGTCTCGAAAACTGTTTCAATCCACTCGGACATTCAGGACAAGCTAAATTACATGCAGTTGTTGGTTCAATAGATAAAGCAAATGGCATACCTTTCAATCTACTTTCTTTTTTCCATTTTGAAACATAAAAGCTCAACAGTAAGCGCAATAAATTAACAACTTTTTTTAAAGTCATTTTTTTTAAAATAGCAACATTATCATTCTTACCAAAGTTCATAATAAATACAAAGATAATCAAACGAATTAGTAAATCGTTTTTTTATTTAGTTCGAATTATTTATAGGTTTTCTTTAATAAAAGTCAAAAGACCAATATAATTTGGAAATACAGATGTTTTTATTGATCCAATTGTAGCAGATAGTCTGGGTTTGTAATATAAAAAATGTGAATAATTTGAGAGAAAGAGTACTGATAATTAATTATTATAAAAAAACAAAAACAAATAGATAAAAGCGAATAGGTTTATTTATATTTGCAACAGATTATAAATAAATCAGAAATAAATCATGAGTGATAAAAGAGTAAGAGTGCGTTTTGCACCAAGCCCAACAGGTCCTTTACACATTGGAGGAGTTCGAACAGCGTTGTACAACTATTTATTTGCAAAAAAACACAATGGAGATTTTTTATTAAGAATTGAAGATACCGATCAAACACGTTTGGTTCCGGGAGCAGAACAATATATATTAGATTCTTTAGCTTGGTGTGGTATTTCGCCAAACGAAGGACAGGGAGTTGGAGGAGATTTAGGTCCTTACAAACAGTCGGAAAGAAAAGACGCAGGAATATATAAAGACTATGCTTACCAATTGGTAAATGATGGTTTTGCTTACTACGCTTTTGATACATCAGAAGAATTGACAGCTATGCGAGAAATGGCTCAAAAAGCAAAAATGGCAAACTGGCAATACAACAGTATTACTAGAGGTTCAATGAAAAACTCGATTAGCCTATCGGAAGATGAGGTAAAAACAAGACTAGAAAACGGAGATCCATATACCTTGCGTTTAAAAATGCCAAGAAATGAAGAAGTTCGTTTTCACGATGAAATTAGAGGCTGGGTAATTGTAAATACCAATAATATGGACGATAAAGTTATTTACAAATCCGATGGAATGCCTACTTACCATTTAGCCAATATTATAGATGACCATTTAATGGAAATTACACATGTAATTAGAGGAGAAGAGTGGTTACCTTCGGCTCCATTGCATGTTCTTTTATACCGATATTTAGGTTGGGAAGATTCTATGCCTAAATTTGCTCACCTACCATTAATTTTAAAACCAGATGGACACGGAAAATTAAACAAAAGAGATGGAGATCGCTTAGGGTTTCCTGTTTTTCCATTAGAATGGAAAGATCCATCTTCTGGAGCAATTTCGTCAGGATACAAAGAAAACGATTACTTACCAGATGCTTTTATTAATATGTTAGCATTTTTGGGTTGGAATCCTGGTACTCCACAAGAACTTTTTTCTATGGAAGAATTGGTACAAGCCTTTACCTTAAAAAGAGTAGGAAAAAGTGGAGCTAAATTTGACCCAGACAAAACAAAATGGTTTCAACAACAATATTTAAGAGCTAAAAACGGAGGTGAATTAGCGGCATTACTTTCTCCAGTTTTAAAAGCTGAAAATATAAATGTAACAGATGATTACGTGGCTAAAGTTTGTGAATTAATGAAAGAAAGAGCAACCTTTGCAAAAGATATATTAGCAGAAGGACGTTATTTCTTTGAAGAGTTTACAGAATACGACGCTAAAACAGTAAAGAAAAAATGGAAAGCAGATACTGCCGAAATAATGCAAGAACTATTAATTGAATTAAAGACCATAGAAAACTTTACAACCGAAAACATAGAAAGTAAATTTCAAGCCTATTTGGAACGTAAAGAATACGGATTTGGAAAAGTAGGTCCAGGATTTAGATTATTGGTAACAGGAAAAGGAATGGGACCATCTATGTTTCATATTTGTTCCGTTTTAGGTAAAGAAACCGTAATTGATAGAATGGAAAAAGGAATAGTTAAGGTGGAAGCTTTGAAAGGAGAAACAGCTTAATCTATCTGATATCAGTATAACTTAAAGCCATTGTAATTTGTTTTACAACGGCTTTTGTTTAATTATTTAATAATGAACATAATAAGAGTACACGGAATAAGAACTTATAGCTATCATGGTTGTTTGACAGAGGAAACAAAAATAGGGGGAGATTTTGAAATAGATGTAGATTTGTGGTGCAATTTTAAACCAGCAGCATTGGGTGATGATTTAACCAAAACAGTTAATTACGTTGGTATAAACGAAATTGTAGAAGAAGAAATGGCAATAAGAGCCGACTTGATAGAAACAGTAGTTTATCGCATTGTAAATCGAATAAAAAAAAGATACAAAATAGTAGAAAAAGTAAGAACCGAAATACGTAAGATTAATCCACCATTAGACGGAGATGTAAAATTTGTTTCTGTAATAGTTGAGGAATAAGAAAAACTAAAAAAGCACAATTTAGTTACCTGCACTTCCAGAATTTATTTAGTCATCTAAATTTAATTTTGAAATGCACTGAAAGAAAAAAAGTAAAAAAAGGAACTATTTATTAGGTGTATTTCAATGTTAATTTAGTATTAGAATGGTTAGCCAACATTCATTTGTTAAATCTTAATAAGATAAAATGAAAGGGATGCACATAATTTATATATCTTTGAGGGTTAATCACAATTAAAAAAATACAAACTTGACTTTATTTTATCATATAGGAAAATATTTTATTTTAATGTTCTCTATGTTTACTAGACCCGAAAAATGGTCAGTTTATTGGGATAGAACAATGGATGAAATTATTCAACTCGGAATAAAATCACTGGGCATTGTCATTATTATGTCCTTTTTTATGGGAAGTGTATTGGTTATTCAAACCGCCACTGCTATAGATTCACCTTTATTACCTCGATATACTGTTGGTTTTACATTAAAACAGTCTATGATTTTGGAATTTGCTCCAACAATTATATCACTTATTTTAGCTGGAAAAATTGGATCTAACATTGCTTCAGAATTGGGTACAATGCGTACAAGAGAACAAATAGATGCTTTAGATATTATGGGGGTTAATTCAGCAGGATATTTAATTGCTCCTAAAATTATTGGAGCCATGTTTTTCTTCCCTGTAATCATAACTTTCAGTATGTTTTTTGGCTTTGTAGGAGGCGGATTTATCGCTTCAACTACAAACTTGGTTTCATTAGAAGATTTTTTATTTGGAATACGCTCTTTTTCTACTGATAATTTTTTTATGTTTACCTATGCAATAGAAAAATCATTGGTCTTTGCTTTTATTATCACATCAATTTCTAGCTATTTTGGATACTATGCTCAAGGAGGATCTTTAGAAGTGGGAAAAGCAAGTACAAATGCTGTTGTTTACAGTAGTATTTTTATATTATTTGCAAACGTTCTAATCACACAATTAGTTTTAATATGATAGAGGTTAGAAATATAAATAAGTCCTTTCATGGAACACAAGTATTGTACGACGTTTCTTTTAAATTTGAAACAGGAAAAACCAATTTAATTATAGGACAAAGTGGATCAGGAAAGTCTGTTTTAACAAAATGTATTGTAGGTCTTTTAGAACCAGAACAAGGAGAAATATTATTTGACAATCGAAATGTAGTTTCTTTGAATCGTAAAGAAAAAAAAGAAATTAGAAAAGAAATAGGAATGCTTTTTCAAGGAAGTGCCTTGTTCGATTCGCTTACAGTAGAAGAAAACGTAATGTTTCCTTTAAAGATGTTTTCAAAAATGTCTAAAGAAGAAATGAGAGAACGAGCAAACTTTTGTTTAAAAAGAGTTGACATTATAAATAAAAATAATTTATATCCTGCCGAAACAAGTGGAGGAATGCAAAAAAGAATTGCCATAGCAAGAGCTATTGCTATGAAACCAAAATATTTGTTTTGTGATGAACCCAACTCTGGATTAGACCCTGTTACCTCAATGATGATTGATGAGTTAATAAAAGAAATAACAATAGAGGATAACATGACTACAATAGTAATTACTCATGATATGAATTCGGTATTAGAAATCGGAGATAATATAATGTTCCTAAATAGAGGACATAATCACTGGGTAGGAGATAAAAATTCGATATTAAGAACAGAAAATAAGGCGGTAAATGATTTTGTTTACGTCTCAAAATTTTTAAAACAATTTAAAAACAAATTATAATTATGATAAATGGACTAGTACACGCACATTCAGGCCTACGATGGCTTTTATTAATAGCTTTAATTTATGCTATATTTAATGCTTTTACTAAGAAGAAAAAAGGGAAATTTACTTCAAAAGATAAAGCAATTAGCCTTACTGCTTTTATTTTTTCTCACATTCAATTACTACTAGGATTAATTCTTTTTGTAATGGAAGAAAAATGGACTGGTTTTGCACATATGAAAGAGGCTTTACCACGATTTTTTGCAGTAGAACACACGTTAGGAATGCTTATCGCAATTACATTAATTACAATTGGATATGTAAAATCTAAAAAGCAAACAACTGATGAAGCAAAATTTTCAAAAATAGCTAATTTTTACCTTATAGCATTAATCTTAATCATCGTTTCTATTCCTTGGCCATTTAGAGAAGCATTACAAGGGCATTGGTTTTAATCACCCGCAACTTAAAAATTAACATGGCAATAATAGAAACAAAACAGATAGAAGAAAGAGCTGTTCTAGTAGGTCTAATTCAACGAGGTCAAACGACAGAGTTGGTTTACGAACATTTGGACGAATTAGCTTTTTTGGCTGAAACAGCAGGAGCAATAGCAATTCGTAATTTTGTTCAAAAAATGGATCTTCCAAGTAAAAAAACATTTGTAGGAAAAGGAAAACTTGAAGAAATAGCTGATTTTGTTAAGGCCAACGATATTGATATCGTTATTTTTGATGATGAATTATCACCTTCTCAATTAAGAAATATAGAAAAAGTAATTGAACGTAAAATATTAGATAGAAGTAATTTAATACTAGATATTTTTGCTAGTAGAGCACAAACAGCAAATGCAAAAACACAAGTAGAATTGGCGCAATTGCAATACCTACTCCCTCGACTAACACGTCTTTGGACTCACTTAGAACGTCAAAAAGGAGGGATAGGAATGCGTGGACCTGGAGAAACACAAATAGAAACAGATAGACGTATCATAAAAGATAAAATTGCTAGACTTCAAGCTAAATTAAAGAAAATTGATAAACAAAAATCGGTTCAACGTGGTAATAGAGGAAAAATGATTAGAGTTGCTTTGGTTGGTTATACCAACGTAGGAAAATCGACAACCATGAATCTTTTGAGTAAATCAAAAATATTTGCTGAAAATAAATTATTTGCGACTTTAGATACAACAGTTCGAAAAATAGTAATAGATAATATTCCTTTTTTAATGACCGATACGGTTGGTTTTATTCGAAAGCTTCCTCACCAATTGGTAGATTCGTTTAAATCGACTTTAGACGAAGTAAGAGAAGCCGATTTATTACTTCATGTTGTAGATATTACCCATTCAGCATTTGAAGATCAATTAAATACAGTAAACGAAACCTTAGCCGATATTGGAGTTTCTGATAAACCTACTATTTTAGTTTTTAATAAAGTAGATGGTTATAATGCTTTAGGTGGTTTTGAAGAAGGTGAATTTTCTAGACCAACATTAGAGAGCTTAGAAAAAACATGGATGGCAAAAATGCACAATAAATGTATTTTTATTTCAGCTATAGAAAAAACAAACATTGATGTTTTTAAGAAAATGTTATACGATGAGGTAAAAAAATTACACATTCAACGTTTTCCATACAATAACTTTTTGTACCACGATTACGAAGAAGAATAAAACTTAAAAAACAATTAAATGAAATTATTTCTATCTATAATAGCCATTTTTTTTGTTTTTCAATCATGTGAACCCAAACAAAAAGAAACAAAAAAAGAGGACACTTTAAAGAGTATAATTCAAACCGAAATTGATTACGCTACTTGTTTTGAAATAGAAGAAGATAAAGGAATAAAAAAACTGATAATAAAAAATCCTTTTAATAACTATTCAAAACAACAAGTATTTATCTTATTAAAAAAAAATCAGCTTTATTCAGCGAAAAATAATGAAATAGTTATTACTGTTCCAATACAAAAAATAATTCCTTTTTCGACCTCTTATTTAAGTATGATTGATACGCTAGGAGAGTTAAATTCGATTGTATCGGTAGAAAATAAAAATTACATTTATAATCCTAAAGTTTTAAAAAAAATAAAAACAGGGGGAATTAAAGAAATAGGCAGTTTTAATACTTTAAATATTGAAAAAATAATCTTACAAGCACCAAATTTAATTGTATCTGTTGGGAATGCTGGAACACCAATAAAACAAATACAAAAGTTAGAACAGTTTAACATTCCAAACCTTAATAATTACGATTGGAAAGAAACACACCCTTTAGGAAAAGCAGAATGGGTTAAAGTTTTTGGGTTACTTTATGATAAAGAATTAGAAGCAAATTTAATTTTTAATTCTATTAAAGAAAATTATAATCAACTAAAAAAAAATGCTCCTAAAAGTGAAGCAAAAGTCTTGTTTTCTACAATGTATAATGGAACTTGGTACATCCCCGGAGGAAATAGCTATGTTGCCCAATTTGTAAAAGATGCGAAAGGAACATATCCATGGATAAATAACACCGAAACAGGAAGTTTACCTTTAAGTTTTGAGACAATAGCAGCGAAAATACCTTCGCCAAACATTTGGCTAAACCCAAATTTAAAAACCCAAAAAGAATTATTAGCTAGTGATGCTCGTTATCAAAATTATATAAGCTCTACAAAAGGTTTTATTTTTAATAACGATAAAAGAACAACCAAAATGGGAGGAAATGATTATTATGAAAAAGGAACATTAAGAGCAGACCTCGTCTTAAAAGATTATATTACATTGTTTTCATTAGATATAAAACAAAAAGACTCACTTTATTTTTTTACTAAAATTAAACCATAATGGTTTTGAATCGTAATTTAAGACACATATTATTGTTGTTTATTTTATTAATAACAATTACTTATTTAGCATTGTTTATCGGTTCGGAAATGATACCCTTTTCAGAAATAATAAAAACTTTATTTGGAGGAAACACAAGTAAAATAAATGACTTTATAATTTTAGAAATCAGATTACCAAGAGTTTTAACCGCTTTATTCGCAGGAACAAGTCTTTCTATTGCAGGATTGTTAATGCAAACTTATTTTAGAAATAGCCTAGCTGGACCTTCCATATTAGGTGTTTCATCAGGAGCTGGGTTGGGAGTTGCAATAGTTACAATGTCAGCTAGCTTATTAGGTGTTACAGCATTTACAAATGGAGTTTCAATCACTTTAGCAGCAATAATAGGAGCTGTGTTTGTCCTTTTTTCTATATTGCTTATCGCATCTAAAATAGGAAACGGAGTGTTGCTTCTTATTGTAGGAATTATTTTAAGTAGTTTTATAGGGGCAATAGTTACCGTTTTACAATATTTCACAGATGCCGATAGTATTCAAAAATATATTTTATGGACAATGGGTAGTGCAAGTTCCACAACGTTAAATGATGTAAAAATATTAGCTATTGTTTCATTTGTAGGTATTGGAATAGCTTTTTTTTTAATAAAACCACTCAATTCATTGCTAATAGGAGAAACGTATGCAAGGTCAATGGGAATAAGCATAAAAAAATCTAGATTTTTAATTGTTTTAAGCACTGGTATTTTGGTAGGTTCAATCACAGCCTTTTGTGGTCCAATTGCTTTTATTGGTTTGGCAGTACCTCACTTAGTAAAGTTAAATGTAAAAGAATCGAATCATAATTATTTAATCCCAATAACAGGAATTGTAGGAGGAGTGATTATGATTTTAGCCGATGTTGTTGCACAAGTTCCCTTTTCGGAAATACAATTGCCAATTAATGCTGTAACATCGTTAATTGCAGCTCCAATAATAATTATTACTATTCTAAAACATAAACAAAACAATGGATGAAGTAATATTACAGCTAGAAAATTTAACAATTGGATACAACAAACCTCTTCTTTCGAGTATAAATACAAATTTATTAAGAGGAGATTTTAACTTGTTATTAGGAGCAAATGGAGTTGGTAAATCGACCTTAATTAAAACAATTTTGCAACAAATTAAAACGCTATCAGGTCAAATTAAAATAAAAAATAAAAACTTACAAGAATACAATCATACCGATATTTCTAAATTGATTTCTATTGTCACTACAAATAATAATTTTGATGCAAATTTAACGGTAAGCGATGTTTTAAATTTAGGAAGAATACCCTATCTTAATTTCTTTGCAAAAATGAAAGAAGAAGATATTTTATTGGTTAATAAATATGCTCATTTATTAAACCTAGAAGCATTAAAACAAAAATATTTCAATCAACTTTCCGACGGTCAAAAACAAAAGGTTTTGATTGCTAGAGCGCTTATTCAAGATACACCAATAATTATTTTAGACGAGCCAACTGCCCATCTTGATGTACGAAATAGAATGCTTATTTTTAAATTATTAAGAAGCATAGCCATCAATGAAAATAAAGCAATTGTTTGCGCCACACATGAAATTGACTTAGCGTTAAAACAAGCAACAAAAGTTTGGATAATAGACAAACATAATAATTTTATAGAAGATAGAGCCGAAAAATTTAATACAGAAATTATTTATTGTAATTTATTTTAATCACCAAACGGCATAAAAATTGCTTTTTTATTACGAAAATAAATAAAAAGGCAGAATTGTTAAATAAGTTTATTTATAATTTAGTATTATTACAT
>CAMZKF010000054.1 GCA_947311095.1 uncultured Flavobacteriales bacterium | reverse complement strand
GAAAAATAGTTTGTTTTAAAAACTAGTTGTATATTTGCCCACTGAAAAATTAAATATTTAATTAACAGGATTTAGGATCCTTTTAAAACAATTAAAAAAAAAATGGCAACAAAATTAAGATTACAAAGACACGGAAAAAAAGGTAAACCTTTTTACCACGTAGTAGCAGCAGATGCAAGAGCTAAAAGAGACGGTAGATTTATCGAGAAATTAGGAACTTACAATCCTAATACTAATCCTGCAACAATCGACATTAATTTCGATAAAGCATTAGATTGGATGATGAAAGGAGCTCAACCAACCGATACTGTTAGAGCATTATTGTCTTACAGCGGAATTTTACACAAAAAACATTTGTTAGAAGGTGTAAAAAAAGGAGCTTTAACTGAAGAACAAGCAGAAAAGAAATTTGAAGCATGGAAAACAGAAAAAGAAGCTAAAATTCAAGCTAAAAAAGATGGATTGGTATCGGCAAAAGATAAAAATGAAGCAGAAAAATTAGCAGCAGAAACAGCAGTTAAAGACGCTAGGTCTAAAGATATTGCAGCTAAAAATACTCCAGAACCAACAGCTGAAGAAGAATAAAATAATAGCGATATTATAAATATTAAAGACCGACTTAGTTCGGTCTTTTTTTTACCTAAATTTAACCCGAATTATTACAATTATGAAAAAAGAAGATTGTTTTGAACTTGGAATAATAACTAAAGCGCATAGTTTTAAAGGCGAAGTTGTACTTTTTTTAGATACAGATGTACCCGAAAATTATTATGAATTAGACCACATTTTTATTGAAATAAACAAGCAATTAATTCCTTATTTTATAGAAGCGTCAAAAGTTCAAAAAGCAAAAAATATAAGGCTAAAACTAGACGGAATAACAACAGAGCAACAAGCTCTAATGTTAGCAAAGAAAAAAGTATATCTTCCAATAGAAATGTTACCAACTTTAAATGATGATCAGTTTTACTTTCATGAAATTATTGGCTTTTCGGTTAGTAATCAAAATAACGAAAAAGTAGCAACCATAATAGAGGTAATAGACAATAATTCAGGCAATAGATTGTTAAGTGTTTTGGTAAATAAAACAGAAGCATTGTTACCTTTTAATGACAATCATATTTTAAAAGTAGATAAACCCAATAAAAATATTCAGTTAGATATACCAGAAGGTTTGTTAGAACTCTATAAATAAAGCTATTAAAGAGTTACCAAACAAAAGTATAACTTCTCTTTTTTAACCTTTCTTTTCTGCTTTTTAATGGATTCCAATTTTTTAGTGGTTCAAAATGATAAACCAAATGAGTGACTAAAATAGCTATTCCAGCTCCAACTGAAACGTCGGAAACCCAATGTTTGTTTTTTAATACTCGTAAAGCACCTGTTGTTCCTGAAACAATAAAGCCCGATGAAGCATAAGCTAAATTGGAATCTTTATATTCGTAAAATAGGGTAGAAGCCGAAGAAAAAGCACTAGAAGTATGTCCTGAAGGAAAAGAATAGTTAGCTCCATTTGGACGGGTTACATTGGTGGTTTGTTTGAGTCCGTGAGTGATAATAGCTGTAAATAATTGAGAAAAAAAGAGATTTTTTGTTTGATTAAAATAAGAACTTCTACTTTTTAATCCCATCATTTTTCCTGCATACATTTGAGCTATGGGTACATAAGGCAGGTAATTGTCTATGTTTGTATTTGCCGTATGTTTGGACAGTATGGATTGTTGTAAGTTTTGCTTGCTCCAATTATATTTTGTTGTGTTTATATATAAGCCAGAGCCAATTAAAATTGATGGAGCAAAGTAATATTGTATTGAATTAGTCTTGTTGTATAAGCTATCTTTCTGAGCGTAATATTCAGATGATAAAAATAGTAAAAGAAATAAAAAAGTAAGTCTCATTATTTTAAATCTTTAAAAGTAAAAATATATTCTACGCCATTTTCAGCATTAATTGTAAATTCACCTTCTAATTGTTCAGCAAAAGTTTCAATTAATACCGTTCCAAAGTTCTCGGTATTGTTTGAGCTATACCCTTTTCCATTATCTTTATATTTTATAGTGATAAGGTTTTCATTTTTTGATATAATAACGGCAATATGTCCTTCATTTGTTTCTGTAAAAGCATGCTTAATTGAATTGGTTATTAATTCATTAAAAATTAGAGCAAGAGGAACTAAACTATCGAGGCTAAAGCTATTAATTTCGGATGTAATGGAGTAAGAAATTTTATTGCTAATAGTGTAAGACCTAAATATATCAACAAATAAACTGTCTAAATATTCTTTGATGTTAACGTCAGATAAATTATCAGTTTTATACATCTTTTCATGAATCAAAGCCATTGAAGAAATTCTAATGACCGCATCGTTAAAGTGATTGCTAAGTGTTTTGTCTTCAATAATATTAGCTTGCAAACGCAGAAGACTCGAAATTATTTGTAAATTGTTTTTCACTCGATGATGAATTTCTTTCAACATGATAACTTTTTCATCTCTTTGTTTTGTTAGGCTTTTATTCGCCTCTTTTATTTTTCTTTCATTGTAGTCAGAGTAGGTTATAATTTTGCTAATAAAATAAACGGTAATAGAAGTTGCAACAACTATATTAATAGCATGAGCAACTTCTATATTAAATGTTTGATTTTGTATAGTTTCTATTATTTTGTATTTCGGAACATAAAATATAGCGCCAATTAATCCTAAGATATTAACAAGCATACTTCCAATTCCATATTTAGAACCAAACATATAAAATACGAATAAAGAGATAGTCAACATCCACATGAGGTCAACAATTCGTTCTACGTTTAAGGCGGTATATATAGTATATTGATTGATTAAAGTTCCAATTGTAAAAACTAAAATAACCGAAAAATTATATTTTTTTGTAACTTTTAAAGATAAAAGACTAGCTGAACTCATTAAAAAAGCCAAACAAGTAGTCCCTATTTTTTGACTTTCACTAAGAATATGAAAACTAGTTAATAAAAAAAAGAAAAACGTTAAGACAACAAAAACCCTCCAAACTAATCCAAATTTATATTTGCATTGATAAGTCGTGTAAATTGAAGGAGGGGGAATAAATATTTTTCGTAAAAATCTCATTTTGTAAAGTTAAATCTCAAAAGTAAGGTTTATTAATTTAATAATGATAATTTTTAGTTGAAAAGCTTTTATAATGCTGTTAAAATGTGATAAATAAGGATAATTAAAGGAGGTTTAGTTCTGTAAAATAATTGTAAAGTCATACATTTTTTAATTATCTGTAACTTATAAGGGTAATATGTTACTATTAATTTGAATGGTATTGAAATATCAATAAAAGGATTTCTTTTTATTTTTTTTAGTGAGAATGGTTACCTTTACAAATTATATAAAACAATGATATGAACAAAAATAAAAGAGTAGTAGTTGGTTTGTCTGGAGGCGTAGATTCTAGTGTGTGTGCACACTTACTCGTAGAACAGGGATTCGATGTTATAGGGTTGTTTATGCGTAATTGGGTGGACGATACAGTTACAATTAGCGACGATTGTCCTTGGATTGACGACAGTAATGATGCTTTGCAAGTAGCCGAAAAATTAGGCATTCCTTTTCAGGTTATTGATTTTAGTAAAGAGTACAAAGAGCGTATAGTTGATTATATGTTTTCTGAATATGAAGCAGGGAGAACTCCCAATCCAGATATTTTATGCAACAGGGAAGTTAAATTTGATATTTTTCTAGACAAGGCTCTCGAATTAGGAGCAGATTTTGTAGCAACAGGACATTATTGTCAAAAAGAAGAAGAAATAATTGACGGTAAGAAGGTCTATAAATTAATTGCAGGAGCAGACAATAATAAAGATCAAAGTTATTTTTTGTGTCAACTCAATCAAGAACAACTCAGCAAAGCATTGTTTCCAATCGGTCATTTAGAAAAACCAAAAGTAAGAGACATTGCTCGTGAAATAGGTTTAAATACAGCGGACAAAAAAGATTCTCAAGGCTTGTGTTTTATAGGGAAAGTTAAATTACCAGTTTTTCTTCAACAGCAATTAAAACCTAAAGCAGGCGAAATAATAGAATTGGTAAGTAGAGACCACATTTTTGATTACAAAGACGAGGAATTGAAAACAGTTGTAGAACCCTATCCATTAGAAAATGGAATGGTAAAAGTGGTGGGAAAACATCAAGGAGCGCATTATTTTACCGAAGGTCAGCGAAAAGGATTAGGTGTTGGAGGAACGCCAGAGCCTCTTTTTGTAATAGGTACAGATACCAAAAGAAATGTAGTTTACGTAGGTCAAGGAACGAATCATAGAGGCTTGTATCGTAAAGGGTTAAAAATTGAGAATACTAAAGTTCATTGGATTCGTCCCGACCTAAAATTGAAAGTAGGAGAGCATAAGTATTTTAAAGGACGTATTAGGTATCGTCAAGAATTGGTCGATCTTACGTTGTTTCAAGAAGAAGATTATATGTATGTATCTTTCAAAGAAGCACAAAGAGGAATTGCAGCGGGGCAATTTGTAGCTTGGTACAATGAAAACGAATTGATAGGAAGTGGAGTTATATTTGCTTAGTTGAAATTAGAAATTTGATAAATCCAGTTACTTTTAGCTTTATTTACAGCTGCTATTAAATCAATTAGTTTTAGTTGTGCAGTTATTAATTCTTGAGCTCTATAATTAACCAAAAATAGAGAACTTTCTCCTATTTGAAATAATGTATTTTCCGATTCGAGTAGGGTTTTATAATTCTCAACTGTTTTAGTGTATATTTTGACTTGCTCCAAAGTACTATTCCATTGGTTGTAAGCTGATTTTATTTTGTAATTAATTATCGTTTTTTTATTCCTTAGTTGATTTTCATTTTCTTTTATTTTTAGTTTAGATTGATTGAGTTGACCTCTTTCTTTTCTTGTAAAAATAGGGTAGGACACTTTTGCTCCCCAATTATAGTTATTAAGCGGAGGGATTCCTACTGTATTAGTATTCAATGAATTGCTAAGGGAATTATATTTTAAGTCAATAGTCGGCTTTAAGTTCTCTTTTTTTAAACGATAATCGATTTTTAAAATGGCTATATTATTTTTATAATAAATTAATGCAGGGTGTTTAGTAGTTAAAGCTTCAAAAGAAGAAGGTGGGACAATTGGAGGCGATACTATTTTTAAAGTGGAAAATATACGAGGAACTAAGGTAGAATCCATCTCCAATGGAATAGAACCTTGTTGCCATAAAAAGGTTTCAAGAAATAATTTTTTATTCAATAAATCTAATTCTGATTGTTCTAATTTTAATTCTCTATTCTGCAATTGAATTAAAGCTTTCAACGTATCAATCGTGGCTTTTTCTCCAATTAAAGCACTTTCTTTTATGCCTTCAAATCGAGACTTTGATTTTGTAACAGCTGTTTTATAAATCAAAACTTTGTTATAAGCTTTAGACCAATTCCAATAGGCTATACTCGCATCATATACCAGTTGATTGAGTATTATGTTTTTTTCGACTTGTGTACTATTAGCATAAATTTTAGCTTTTTTTAATTCCGACCTTCGTTTGTCTATAAATAAGCCTTTGCCTAAATTTAAGGTTATTCCTCCATACCAAAGTCCATTTTCAGGAGTGTTTGATTCGGGGTTTAAATATTGACCAGCCGTATTGCCATATCCTCCTTGAAATGAAACCCCAAACCAACTAGGAATCACTAAACCAGAATTCAAATAGCTATAATAAGAAGTTCCATTAAAGTTTTTTTGAGAAATTTCTCCTTTTAATTTTGGGTCAAAATTACCTTTCGCTTTCTGAATTTTAGCTTCTCCAGTTTCTAGTTTTAAATTGGCTATATATGAAATAGGGTGCTGTTCTTTTACAATGGTAATGTATTCGTCAAAACTAAACAATGTAGAGGTGTTTTGAGCTTGAGTGTAAGAAGAAATACATAATAATAGAGGGATTAAATACTTCATATCTTTTCTTTCTTTTTAATGTTTTTTTTGTAAAAATCAGGAGGGAATCCATTTATATTTCGCCATAGTTCATACCAAATAGGAACATCATTTAGGAGTAGCATAGCAGAAGCTCCACCTCCGTATCGAAGTGCTTTAGGCCATAGGTATTCGTCATCTTGTTTGATTAATAAACGGTACTTTCCATTTGAACTTATATATTGATTTATTGCATAAACTTCTCCTCCGTATGTTCCATGACATAGCCCAGGCCATCCTGCAAAAACAATAGCAGGCCATCCGTCAAATTGTAAGCGAACATGTTCTCCAACTTTTATTAAAGGTAAGTCAACAGGGTTGATGTAAATTTGAACTGCTAAATCATATTTTTCAGGCATTAGTGTAAAAATAGTTTGCCCTGCTTTTATAGATTCTCCAATTCCTCCAATATTTGTTTGAGTTACATATCCATTTTGAGGGGCTAAAATGTAATAAAATCCTGCTCTAGATGCATAGTTTGTATATTGATTTTCTAGCTTGTTAAGACTAGATTCAGCATTTATTTTATTATTTATTGTTGTTAATTGAGTTGATTTAATTTTGTTATAGTCGGCTTTATATTTTACTTCAATATTAGAAATTTCAATTTTCAGGTTGATTAATCCTGCTTGACTATTTAACCATTTATTGTAAGCTTTAATTTGATAGGATGCAGCTTGTTGTTGTTTTATTTTTTTAGCTTCTAAATCGGTTCGTGATTTTAAGCCTTGACGAAATAAACTGTCTGCTCGTTGTAATTGGCGTTTGGAAATAGTTGAATTTATTTTTACAACCTCAAAAGCAATACTGTCACTTTGAACTTTTAAAATAGCTTGCTCTAATTTTATTTTGGCTTGATTTAATTTTAAATCTCTTTGGTTTTTTAATACTTGTAATTGTTGGTTCTGATTTTCAATTTTATCTTCATAAGTTTTTATCGATTGCTTTTTTAACTCCACTTGATTTTTGGTTCGTTTCAATAAATTTGGGTCAAAATAAGCAGACTTAACCTCTGTTATTTTCAATATAGTATCACCTTTTTTTACGAAGTCACCTTCTTTTGTGTACCATTTATCTACTTGACCACCAATAATAGAATTTATTTTTTGAGGCTTTTGGTTGGGGGTTAAAGAAATTACATCTCCTGAACTTCTGATGTTTTGAGTCCAAGGTATAAAGAGTATTAGTAAAACAAGAATAAAGGTAATGGTTAAGGTATTCTTTAGAGCATTACCTGATATTTTTTGCTCTACTTCTTTTAGGGTAGAGAAATGATTTTGTAAAATCTCGTGATCAATTTTATTTTTAGAAATATTTAGCATATTTATTTTTTTAATTCTGTTAATATTCCATTATTCATATATAAATGACGGTCAACTTTATCGATTAATCTGTCGTCTTTAGAAACAATAACGAGTGTCCATTTTTTTCCTGTGGTTAAAAAATCGATAATCTGATTTCCTTCTTTTTTACTAAATGAAGAAAAGGTGTCTTTTATTAATAATAATTTAGGTTTATCGGCAATGCTTCGTGCAATTATAATTTTATCGACAATACTTTTAGAAAATTGTTTTCCTTGTGGTTCAATTCTCGTATCGTATCCTTCTGGAAGTGTTTTTATAAAATCGGTTAAGCCAATGTTGTCGGTAGCCCATTGTATGTTCTCAAATGTCGCTTTTTCTCGTCCCATTGTTATGTTTTCTAATAGTGTTCCTTCAAACAAAAGTTCATCCATCAAGCAATCTCCTATAACGGAACGAAGTAACATTGGGTTTAGATTGTTAATGGGAACGTCATTAAAACTTAAAGTACCTGAGTTTAATTTATATAGTCCCGATAGTACATACAGTAATGTTGTTTTTCCAGAATCTACCGAACCACTTATCATGATAGTTTCATAAGGGGAAATGGATAAAGAAAGGTTGTTTAAAATTAATTTAGAGTGCTCAGGATAGTTAAAATTTACATTAGATAATGTTAGACCTAGTCCTTTTTCTATTGTTTTTGAAATGTCATTTCCTGAGTTGTTTTCTATTTCTAAGTCGGTAACTTGCCCTACTTTTTCTAGCGAAGTTAATAAATCGTATATGGTTTCTAAACTTAAAATTAATTTCTCTACCGAACCTAAAATCATTAAAATAATAATTTCGGCAGCTACAAATTGTCCAATATTCATTTGTTGATTTATGACCAACAAACTACCGACAATTAATAAACCTGCAGCTACAAAAATTTTAAAAAGAATAAGTAGAATGTATTGACTAATAAGTATTTTAAAATGTCTGTCTCTTGAGTCGATGTAATTTTTTGTCAATTGGTTTATTCTGTCTAGTGGAAGGCTTGTTACTCCAGCTAGTTTAAAACTAGTATTAGTTCTAGCTAATTCTTGCAACCAATGGGCTACCGAGTATTTACTTTTCGATTCTTTTAAACTAGTTGTTAATCCTTTTTTATAAGTTATTCTTAAAATAGCAAATACCAATATGACCAATATAAGGCTAAAGACAATAAAAAATGGATGATACATGGATAAGAGCAATAGTCCGAAAAAAGTTTGAATCGAAGCCGTTGAAAAGTCAATTAAAATTTTCGTTAATCCCTTTTGAATAGAAATTATATCAAAGAAACGATTCATTAATTCGGGAGCATAATGTTGGTGAAGCGATTCTAATTTTATACGAGGTATGCGATAAGCAAATTCAAAGGCAGCCCTCGTAAAAACTTTTTGTTGCAAATGTTCCGTTATTTTCAATTGGTTGATTCTTAAAATTCCCGTTAGTGTAATTCCTCCAATTACAAAAAGAATTAAAACCACCCATGAAGTACTGATTTTACCTCCTTGAATTAAATTTATAATTGATTGAATACCAATAGGCAAAGATAGTGTTAGTAATCCCGAAAATAGAGCGTAAACATATACGTTTCTAATTTCTTTTTTGTCTGGTTTTATCAGTAACCAAAATCTTTGAATGGGGTCTAGCTGTTGTTTGTTCATTGTTTCAAATTGTTTCTCAATACAATTATAATACAGTAATGTTAAAATGAAATTAGAAGTACATTAGAATTAGATTAGAATTTCGTAAAACGGCTTGTTTCCTATAAAACAATAAACAGATGACATTTTTTTGACAACAAATAAAAAAATAAACCTTAATTTTGCACCTTATGCTAGTCCTTATTTCAATTCAGAACTGGTATTATTTTATAGTTCTGCATGCAAAAAACTTTTTTTTATCAATATCGAATTGCTTTATTTTTCTTTGTCGTCTCTGCGATTTATGGCTGGACTATGCGTTTATACAAGGTTACAGATGTACTTTCTATTCCTTATCGAAATATTTTACAAGCGCATTCTCATGTTACTTTTTTAGGATGGGGATTTTTGGCGGTTATAAGCCTTGTCGGAATTGTTTTTTATCCTAAAATACAGCAAACTTCGAAGTATTTAAAAACTATTTTCGGAATTATGACAGCAACCTTATTGGGCTTGTTAATTAGTTTTCCCTGGCAAGGCTATAAGTTATTTTCTATTATTTTTCTTTCTAGTTTTTTAATTGCTAGTTATTTTTATTTAGCTCGAATATTAAAAATACTCAAAATTAATACAACAATGAGTAGTCGATTTATTAAGGCTGGAATTTGGTATTATTATTTGTCTAGTATTGGAATTTGGGCAATAGCCTATATTGTTTCCAATTATGGAAAAATAGATTTGTATTACAATGCTATTTATTTTTATTTACATTTTTTATACAATGGCTTTTTTACCTTCGTTTTGTTTGGACTAATGATTAAGTTTATCGAAAATCGAACAAATACAATATCTAAATATATTCTATGGTTTTATTGGTTGACCAGTATTTCTTGTATTCCTGCTTATACGCTTTCTTTATTGTGGAAAGAGTCTTCTAGCTATGTAGTTTTTACCGCTTTTGTTGCTGCTTTTATTCAAGTTATATCGCTTTTGTTTTTTGTTAAAATAGCTAGGTTTTTTATAGTATTGCTTAAAACAAAATTAGAAACATGGTTGACTTATTTTATTTTTATAGCTTATTTTATAAAAATAACAATACAATTTTTGAGTGCATTTCCTATCGTTGTAAAAGAAGCGATGCTTTATAAATCTTACTTTATAATTGGATACATACATTTATATACGTTAGGTTTTATGAGTTTATTTATTCTTTTACTCACAATTAATTTTACCCCTATAAAAATAAATAAAAATGGATTAATTCTGTTGGTGATGGGAATAATTTTGAGCGAGTTTTTGCTATTCTCACAAGGATTGTTATTGTCAATAGTTGAAGTTGGAATAGAAAATTTTGATTTTTGGCTTCTAAGCGTAAGTAGTCTCTTACCTTTAGGAATACTGGTGCTTTTAATAAAATTAAAGAAAGAGGGCAATGTTTTTCAAAAGTAAAAGGAATAAAACTTACTTCCATTTTTAGAAAACATAAACGTAGGCAAAGGAATTTTTATTAATCCAAAAGGTTTTAAAAGCGTATTAGCCCATTTTTGTTTTAGTTTTAATTGAGTCAAATCTAAATCTAAACTCACATAATATTGTTGATAACGGTCAAATAAATCGCTAATATCATTGTTGTTATACATTACAGGAGTGTTTGGCTGACCAGAAATCATGTTTTCAGCCCCAATTCCAAGTGCTAAATTTAGCCATTTAGGAAATTTTGATTCCTGCTTTAAAAAAGAATAAATATTGGCACTCAACCATATTGTTTGCCCATTATAGTCTTTCAATAGTCTTTCTGCTGTAGTTCCCCCTAATAAATTGGGTCTAAATTGAGCATAACTCGTCAAATGAGCCGAAATTTTAAAACGGATTCTTTGCTCGTTCCAAGCTAAACTTTGACCAATGGCGAAAGCACTTCCGATGGTATTAGCCAATATATCCGATTTAGAAAATCCCCATTGGGCAGATTTCCCATCTAAAAATTCGACACCAGTAAGGTAAATAAGACCTAAGCTACCACCAATAAAAGCTTGTTTTTTTCCTTTTACGCCACTCCATTTCATCAGTTCAATACCCGATAATCCTATGTAATAGGCTGTTGTCGCATGTCCCAATTTATCCATTTTTAACCATTCCTTGCTATCGTCAAAAAAATGGAACGAACTTTTAGGATAGTCCTTGTACCATATATTATTTAAAACGGTAATAGAACTAACAGCTAGAACAGTCTCTGAAATTAAAACCGTTTTCATTCTCTTTTCATTCAAACTATCCGAATATTTCCAAAAATCAGCAACTTGACCAAAAGATAAATTGATTATAAAGATAAAAATAAGTAAATTAGCAAACCTCATTATTACAAATTTAACTAGATGATTAGAATAGCAATATTATTTTTAAGCCTTTTTTTGTTTTTTGCATGCTCAAAAGAAAAACGCTCAGATAAGAAAGGTAAAAAAATGAAAAGTTTTATCAAAGAAATTTCCTCTAAAGCTAAAGACAAAAAATCTGATTTTATAATAATCCCTCAAAATGGAGTAGAACTTGTTTACAACGATTACGATGCCGAAAGTGGAGTAGATTATGATTATTTACAAGCAATTGATGGAGTAGGAATCGAAGAATTATTTAACAACAGTGGAGTAGTAGTGCCAGACGAAAGATTGGAAACTTTAAAGCTAATAAAGGATAATGTAACAGTAATGGTAGCCGATTATGTAGCTAACGATAATGAGCGAGACGCTACAATTGTAAAAAACCTAGACAACGATTTTATTTGTTACCCTAGAACGAGTAATAATTATAATTACGAATACATAACAACTCCAATTGTAAACGAAAATTCAAACGACATTAATTCATTGGCTGATGCTCAGAATTACTTGTACATGATTAGTTACAATCAATACACTTCAAAACAAGCGATTATTAATGCGTTAAGTACAACTAATTTCGATGTTATTCTAATCGATTTGTTTTTCGATACAGACGTAGTATTTACCAAAACCGAAATAAATCAATTAAAAACAAAAGCAAATGGAGGCAGTAGAAAAGTTATATCCTACATGAATATAGGTTCAGCAGAAAACTATCGATATTATTGGAAAAACAACTGGAAATTGCATCATCCCAGATGGTTAAAAAAGCCATACGAAGGTTATGAAGATGAAATATGGGTGAAATTTTGGAAAAATGAATGGAAAAATATTATTTATAAAGAAGATAATTCGTACCTTGATAAAATAATAGAAGCAGGATTTGACGGAGCTTACTTAGACAACATAGAAGCTTATTATTTTCTGTACTTTGATTAAGAGATAATGGATTTTATAGAAGCAAAAGAATATATAGTTAACCGTTTGGTTAACGAACTACCTAAAGACTTGTTCTATCATGGAGCTCACCATACTTTTGCTGTGGTAAAATCTATAAATAGATTAGCAGTAAATGAAAAAATAAATAAACACGAATATAATTTATTGCAGACAGCAGCTTATTTTCACGATGCAGGTTTTTTATATCAGTATAGAAAAAATGAACCCATAGCGATGAAAATGGTTCAAGAACAATTACCAAAATTTGATTACGCCAAAGAAGAAATAGAAACGATAACCAATATTATTTCTGCGACACAATCTCACGTAGAACCCCAAAATATATTAGAAGAAATAATGTGCGATGCCGATCACGATTATTTTGGAACTCAAAAATATTATACAATATCCAATACCCTAAGAAAAGAGCTGGAAGCAAAGAAATTTATTTATTTAGACAAGGAGTGGCTCGAATTACAATACGATTATTTATCAAACAAGCATGTTTATTATACACAAACAGCCATTGAAACTCGCCGTCCTCAAAAACAAAAAATCATAAAAGAAATAGCCAATAAACTTAAATTAAAGTAGCTTTATTTCGCAATAAAAAATCTAAAATAGTTATCGCAGCCATACTTTCAACTATTACCACAGCTCTAGGTACTACACAAGGATCATGCCTTCCTTTCCCTTGTAAATCAATCGTTTTTCCCTCTTTGTTTACCGATGTTTGGTCTTGCATAATTGTAGCTACAGGCTTAAAAGCAACGTTAAAATAAATGTCTTCACCATTTGAAATGCCTCCTTGTATTCCTCCCGAATTGTTTGTTTTAGTACCTATTTTATTCGTTTTAAAAACAAAAGAGTCATTGTGTTGACTCCCCAATTGCTTTGTCCCCTCAAACCCCGAACCATACTCAAACCCTTTTACCGCATTTATGCTAAGCATAGCTTTACCCAAGTCAGCATGAAGCTTATCAAAGACAGGTTCACCAAGCCCAATGGGCGTGTTTTTTATTACGCAACCAATAGTTCCACCAACAGTATCTCCTTTTTTACGAATGTCATTAATATAACGAATCATATTATCAGCAACCGTGTTATCGGGGCATCGCACAATGTTTTTTTCAGTAGCATCTAAGTCTAAATATTGATATGGAGTCTCTAAAATTATTTCCCCAACAGACTTTACAAAAGCATTAATTTTAATATTATATTTATTCAAAATTAACTTGGCTATAGCTCCCGCTACAACTCTACTCGCTGTTTCTCGGGCACTTGACCTGCCTCCACCTCTATAATCTCT
>CAMZKF010000053.1 GCA_947311095.1 uncultured Flavobacteriales bacterium | reverse complement strand
TAAAATACTTTTGTAACTTTTGTTTCCTAAAGTCTATAAATTGACATTTGTCAGTTCTATTTTAAAAGAATCTTCTCATATTTGAACTAATAAAAATAAATACTTATAATTATGGAACACAAAATAACGACAGAATGGCTTGGTAAAATGGCTTTTAACTCTACTGTAATAGGAGGCGAAGTTGCGCTAGATGCTGACAAATCCGTAGGAGGACAGGACAAAGGAGTTAGACCAAAATCTCTTATGCTTAGCGCATTGAGTGGATGTACAGGAATGGACGTTACGTCATTGATGAAAAAAATGCGTATTGACGAAAATGTTTCTAAATTTACCATAAAGGTTAGTGCAAATCTAACAGAAGAACATCCTAAAATTTATAAAGATGTACATGTTATTTATTCTTTTGAAGGAAAAGATATGGAATTAAAAAAATTAGAAAAAGCTGTTAACCTTTCGGTAGATAGATATTGTGGGGTTTTTGAAATGTTTAGACGTTTTGCTAATGTTTCTCACGAAATTGTTTACAAAGAATTGTAACTATTTCTAAAAATAAAAGTACAGACGATTATTGACTTAATGGAAATAGACTATAAACATTAAAACTTTATAAATTAAAACTTTTAAGAATTTAACATATTATCTAATCATTAGGGAAACTAATTTACTCTTTTGCGTTAGAGATGGTAGTGGTAGCTTTTTGTTTTTTTTAGCTCGTAAAACTTGGCTAAAAAGAGCGATTTTATGAGCTCCTTTTGAGCTTAGTGTACGCTAAAAAAAACTAAAACTACAAACGGACAGCTCGTTTAAACGCCCTAAAAAACACAAAACTAAAACTATGCATTCTAATATTCCTTATATAATTTTTGCGGTTGTGGTGCTACATTTTATTGTAGGCATTGGTTGGATGATTTATAAAATAAGCAAAGGAGGTAACAAAAAATAAAAAGAGGGTTTATTTAGTCTTCTTTCAAAAAAAACAATATTTAAATTTAGAAAAAGACAACTTTAGCATTAGATTATCGTTAGAATTGTAGAATATAGAATACTTAATTCAAAAGGTTTCGTATTTTTGACGTTCTAACCAATGGCAATTCAATTAATTAAACATATAAAAAACTCTTTTCTATTACTTTTTGTAATGGGGTATTTTTTGCTGTTTTCTAACGCTGTTTTTTCAAACCATTTAGTAGGTGGAGAGCTAACTTGGGCTTGTTTGGGAACGGGACAATATGTTTTTCAAGTAAAAGTGTATCAAGATTGTAATCAAAATCAACCCTCTCCTACTTCTATGCAAATAAAAGTTTGGAACAACCCAAATTTATCTGTAATACCATTAAGTAACATTGGTAGTAATGATTTTTCATTTTCTTGTACCGAAATAGTTGGAGGAGCTCCTCAATTTGACTGTTCTACTCCTGGTCAGGGAAGTATTATTGAATACATTTTGCAGAGTGCTCCCATTACTTTAAGTGGCGTACCTCCTTCAGCAGGTTGGCATTTTACTTGGGATGCTTTTTTTAGAACAGGAGCGGCTGTAAATTTGAACAATGCTTCCAATGCAGGTCTCACGCTTCATGCGTCAATGTATAGCTACAATGGAAATGATGCGTCTCCTTGCTTTGACAGCTCTCCTCAATTTATAAAGCCTCCGTTAAATGTCGTTTGTGCAGGAAATAATATTGCTTATAATATTGGAGCTTTCGACAGTGATTTAGATTCGATTAGTTACCACTTTTCTAACCCTTTGAACAACGATTTTGGAACAAGTTTTAATCCTCCTACTGTTCCTAGCGAAGTGGCTTGGGCTAGTGGCTTTGGAACAAATCATCAACTTCCTAATGCTTCTCAAAATGCATCTAACTCGGACGTTATACTCAATTCTTCAACAGGACTGCTTACCTTCAATTCGGTTACTTTAGGAAATTATAGTACAGTAATTAAAGTAGAGTCTTGGCGATGTGGTCAATTAATAGCTGTTGTTTACAGGGAAATGCTTGTTAATATTGTCAACTGTTTAGGAAACAATACTGCTCCAAACCTTACTATAACAGGTATTTCAAACAATACAATAACTGTAAACGCAGGTGACATAGCTACGTTTAATATTTTAGCTCAAGACAATGATTTATTGTCTAATGGAAATCATCAGAACATTACATTATCTGTTTTTGGGGGAGAAGTTGGAGCTGGTTTAACTAATCCAAATGTAGGTTGTCCTTTTACACCATGTGCAACTACAACCACAGGAATGCCCGTAACCAATACACAAAACGTCGTCTCTATTTTTAACTGGGAAACAAGTTGTAGTTTATTTACCGAAGATTGTTACCGAGCTCAAAAAACATTTTATTTTACAATTGTAGCCCAAGACGACTACTGCTCTATTCCAGGTCAAAATGAAGTAACGGTAGCTGTAATTGTGAACAATGAACCAGAGATAGACCCTCCTAAAGTCCACTGCGCATCTGTATTGACTAATGGAGCTGTAAACCTTAGTTGGGAAGCGCCAAGTGATCCAAATGGTTCATTTAAAGAATATAGAATATACACTGCCAACAACACGCTTGTTGGAACAATATTAGACATTAACACAACAACTTACACGCACAATGCTGCTGATGCCAACAATGGCTCTGTTACTTACTTTGTAAGATCGGTCTATGGCTGTAACAATTCAGAAAGCCCTATTTTATCATCTCTATCAACCATTCATTTAACAGTTAATAATCCTAGTGATGGTACAGCTGTTTTGCAATGGAATAAAATGTCTACCCCTGCTCTCAATAGTGCTTATGGCTGGTATTATATTTATCAAGAATATCCTACGGGGACGTGGAATTTAATTGACTCTACTGAATACGGGAATGAATATTATAGAGATACTATATCTGTTTGTGATGCTTTTATTAATTACAAAATAGAACTAAAAGATGACTTTGGCTGTTCTTCTTTTTCAAATATAGATGGCGATCAATTTCAAGATATGTTGCCTCCAAACTTACCTATATACAATTGGGTTTCTGTCGATACTGCTACAGGAAATGCAACCCTAAACTGGGAACCAAGTACATCTGGAGATGCTAGTGCTTATATTATTTTTCAATTTTTTGGAGGTGGTTGGATTGCTGTTGATACCGTACTCGGTTACAACTCTACCGACTACACTTATTTGAACTCAAACGCCGATGAGTATAGCGAAACTTACGCTCTAGCTGTTTTTGACAGTTGCTGGAATCCGACCCCTAACACCAGTGCTTTGGGTATTGAACAAGAAACTATATTTGTAACCTCTAGCTTAGATGTGTGTACCAAAACCATTACGTTGAAATGGAATTCTTATAAAAACTGGAACGACGGTGTAAAACATTACCAAATTGAAGCCTCTCAAAATGGAGGTAGTTATTCCCTTGTAGGTACAACAAGCGATACGCTATTTAATTTTAGTACAGGAATTTCTAATTCTGACTATTGTTTTGTTGTAAAAGCTATTGCTAATGACGAAATAAAAACCTCGCTATCTAATATTTCGTGCATTTATTTGCATCAACCACCTGTTCCTGCATTTAACTATTTACAAACAGCTACGGTTCTTAATAACAATGAAATAGAAGTTCGTATTCATCAAGATTTGGCTGGGCAAATTTCTAACTTTAGGTTTCAGAGAAGTGATAAAAATGACAATTCTAGCTTTGAAGAAATAGCAAACATTAACTCAACTTCAAACCCTGTTATATTTAATGATTTAGAAGTTCAAACAACAGAGCAATCTTATTATTATAAAGTAATTGTTGAAGATAGTTGTGGTAGAGCTACGCTAACTTCTAACATAGGAAAAACAATTCTTTTAACTGTTTCTGCAAACACAGCTACTTTAAATAATTTTTTACAATGGAATCACTATAAGCAATGGAATGGAAACTTAGTAGGCTACAACATTTACAGGTCTATAAACGATGTATTTAATACCTCTCCCATTGCAACCCTATCGCCAAACAAACAATTTTACAACGATGACATAAGCGATTTTGTAGGAAGTTTAACCGACGGAGAATTTTGTTATTATGTTGAAGCAATAGAAAGCTTAAACACTTATGGCATTAAAGAAACAAGCCAATCTAATGTTGCCTGTGCCGAACAAGAGCCTATCCTTTATGTGCCCAATGCATTAATTATTGGAGGGGTAAATAATAAATGGAAACCAATTGTAAGTTTATTAGAATTGGACACTTACAAAGTTAGAATTTATAACCGTTTTAGTGAAATTGTTTTTGAATCATCTAATGTAAATGAAGCGTGGGACGGAACTCACAAAAAAAATGGTAAATTAGTACAACAAGGGCTGTATATTTATCAAATTACCTATCAAAAAGCCAATAACGATTTTGAAGAAATAAGAGGACATATTGCATTAATTCGATAGTGAATTATTCTCTTACGTGTCAAAAATATTCTTTTAAAATCTTACTTTCAACTGTCATTATCACCCTTCTTTTTAAACGATTAAACACTATGCCTTTACTTTTAAAAGCTTTATTTTTACTTATTCTTATCACTTCTATTTCGTGTAAAATTAGAAAGCCAAAAAAATATTTTAATAAAGTAAAAGAACAAAAAAAACATTACGATGCAATTATAGTTCCTGGAGTTCCTTTTCTTGAAGAAAGTGGAAAATGGAGCGACATTATGAAGCTTAGAGTCAAATGGGCTAAATTTATTTGGGATAAGGGATATACAGATAATATTATTTTTTCGGGAGGAGCGGTATATAACAAATATTCAGAATGTAAAATAATGAAGCTTTATGCAATTGAAACGGGGATTCCTGCCAAAAATATCTATTTAGATTCCACAGCAGAACATAGTACCGAAAACGTCTATTACTCTTCTTGTATAGCATTAAAAAACAATTGGACAAAACTAGCTCTAGTAACCGACCCTTATCAAACTAAAATGCTAAAGCGATTTTTAAAAAAAATGAAAAGAAAAAAAGGACTTATAATAGATATTATACCCTCCGTTTATGAATATCTAACCCCATCAGAAAATGATAACTACACCATTGATTCAAAAAAAGCAATTAGCTCTAATTTTATAGACATCATAAATACTCAATCAAAAATACATCGATTAAAGGGAACTCTAGGAAAGAATATTGATTGGAATTATTGTCCTTAGTTTGTCTTTTTTATATAAAAATCTATTATAAGAGTAAATAAAGCTTTAAATTTGAGAAAACAATAAAAAACAATCATGGCATTAGATACAATTATAATAGGTTCAGGAGCTGGAGGATTATCTGCAGGAATTTGTTTATCTAGGGAAGGACAGTCGGTTCTTATACTCGAACAACACGATGTACCTGGAGGATGGTGCCATAGTTTCTACCTAAACGGTTATCGTTTTACCCCAGGTGTTCATTACATTGGGCTACTAGGAAAAGGTGAATCTACCAATGATTTATACGCAGGATTGGGAATTGCTAATGATTTGGTTTTTTATCAAATGAATAAAAACGCCTACGAACATTGTTGGATTGGAGAAGAACGTTTTGACTACCCCGCCAACTTTGAAGATTTAAAAAAACGACTATCTAAACGTTTTCCTGAAGAAGAAAAAAACATAGGAAAATATTTAGACATGGTAAAAACAGTAAGTTATCAACTTCAACTGATCCCTAAAATGAATGGTTTTTGGGAT
>CAMZKF010000052.1 GCA_947311095.1 uncultured Flavobacteriales bacterium | reverse complement strand
TACGACATATATAAATCATTAAATCAATTCATAATTAATAATAAGGCTTTTTAATTAGTTGAAAATGCGTAAAGAAAATTCCTTCTTGGAGAGGAGAGATAAATGGAGACTGAAGAACTATTTTTGAGGAAATAAATTATAAATAATCAAAAGTTAATAATTTTAAAGATTCTTAACATTTATATCTTTTAATTAAAAGTACCTTTGTTGGTTACGTTAAAACTAAACGTTTTTTTGATTAAAAAATAAATATGGAATTTTGGATTAAGACAGCTCAATTACTATTGAGTTTATCAATATTAGTAGTACTTCACGAGTTGGGACACTTTATACCCGCAAAATATTTTAAAACAAGAGTAGATAAATTCTATTTGTTTTTTGATGCAGGTTTTTCTCTTTTTAAGTTTAAAAAAGGCGATACCGAATACGGAATAGGTTGGTTACCACTGGGAGGTTATGTAAAAATAGCAGGAATGATAGACGAAAGTATGGATACCGACCAACTTTCAAAAGAACCAGAACCGTGGGAGTTTCGATCCAAACCAGCTTGGCAACGCCTTATAATAATGGCAGGAGGAGTTTTTGTTAACTTTGTATTGGCAATTGTACTTTACATTATGGTTTTATTTGTTTGGGGAGAAGATTATATTCCTAACCAAAATTTACCATACGGAATGGCGGTAAACGAAGAATTTAAACAATTTGGCTTTCGAGATGGAGATATTATTCTTTCAGTTGACAATCAGCCTGTTAAAAACGCTTTAGAAGTAAACAAAAAGCTGTTTATTAGAGACGCTAGAGTATTAGAAGTTAGACACGCAGACGGCACAGAAGAAATCATTCGTTTGCCTGAAGGCACAGATCAAATGATGTTTCAAAAAAATGCAATGACTATTTTTACACCACTTTACAAAAGTAGTTTAGACTCCATATTTCCAAATACTCCAGCAGCAAAAGCAGGATTACAAAAAGGCGACAACATAATACAAATAGACAATAAACCTATCGTTTATTGGAACGATTTACACTTGGCATTAAAAAACAAAAAAAACACGACAGTAGCTATAACTTATTTGAGAAATCAAGAACAACACCAAGTTGAAGTAACAACAGATTCTTTGGGTCATTTAGGAGTTATACCTCAAAGTTTATTGAGTAAAATAAATGTAGAACACAAAAATTATACACTCGCCCAAAGTATTCCAGGAGGAACAAGCAAAGCCTATTGGACACTAAAAGATTACATTACTCAATTTAAATTTATTTTCACAAAAAAAGGATCAACAGCCATCGGAGGTTTTGCTTCTATCGGAAAAATATTTCCCGCAACTTGGCATTGGGACGCTTTTTGGGAATTAACAGCATTTTTATCCATTATGCTTGGGTTTATGAATTTACTACCTATTCCAGCGTTAGATGGGGGACACATTATGTTTCTTTTATACGAAATAATAGCAGGAAAAGCACCTAGCGAAAAATTTTTAACCAATGCACAAGTAGTAGGAATGGTTTTCTTACTTGGACTAATGCTTTATGCTAACGGTTTAGATATTTTTAGAATGTTTCAATAATACCTCTTAAATATTGAAATAAGGATTGTAAAAATTATTACCTTAGCATCTTAATTGTTATTTGTTAATTTAACAAAACAATTCTACTACAAAATGTAGGGAAGGAAATCTTTATTATAACGTGTTTTTAATAAAAAACACCCCTTTTATAAAGTTGAAATAAAAGTTTGACTCATTGTACTTTAAAACACGAGAATTAAAAATTATAGAAGAAAATATTATCATGGGATGTAGTTCATGTTCGAGTAATAAATCAGGGGAAGTATCAGACGGATGCGGAGGAAATGGAGGCGGTTGCTCTAGTTGCTCTTCACGAGGTTGCGAAAGAAAAGATGTGACCAATTGGTTAACTGATTTACCCTCGCCAAACGGAAAAAAAGGGTTTGACGTAGTTGAAGTCAGTTTCAAAAACGGACGAAAAGAATTTTATAGAAATGATAAAAACATTTCTTTATTCAAAGGCGATACCGTTACAGTAGAAGGAGGTCCAGGTTTTGATTTAGGAATTGTAATGATGACGGGAGAATTGGTTAAACACCAAATGAAACGTAAAAAAAATAATACCAAACTCCGAGACTTAAAACGAATTATTAGAAAATCAACCGAATCAGAATTAGAATCTTGGAAAGAAGCAAGAAGTAAAGAGTACGAAACCATGCATGCGGCAAGAGAATCGGCTATAAAGCTAGGTCTTAAAATGAAAATTAGCGATGTAGAATATCAAGGAGATGGAAAAAAAGCTTCTTTTTATTACACCGCAGATCAGCGAGTAGATTTTAGAGAATTGATAAGAGTTTTAGCAGACCGTTTTAAAGTTAGAATCGAAATGAAACAAATTGGTTCTCGGCAAGAAGCAGGAAGACTTGGCGGTATTGGTTCTTGTGGTAGAGAGTCGTGTTGTTCAACTTGGATGACCGATTTTAGATCTGTATCTACCAGTGCCGCTCGCTATCAACAATTGGCATTAAATCCAGAAAAATTAGCAGGACAATGCGGAAAACTTAAATGTTGTTTAAACTTTGAATTAGACCAATACGCCGATGCGCTAAAAATGTTCCCAAACAATCGCAAAGTATTAAAAACAAAAGAAGGAGATGCAGTACATATAAAAACCGATGTTTTTAGACGTACAATGTGGTATTTGGTAAAGAAAGAAAAAGGTCAAAATGAAATTGTCCCCCTAGAAATAGATAAAGTCTTTGAAGTCTTAGAACTTAACAAAAAAGGAACAATACCAAAAAACTTAAAAAACTTTGTAGTTGTAGAGGTTGTAGAAGTAGAACCTGCTTACGAAAACGTAGTAGGACAAGATGATTTGACTCGTTTCGACAATAAATTTAAAAAGAACAAACGAAACAATCGAAATAAAAATAACCGTAACAGAAAACCAAGAACAAACAATAAAACAGGTAGAAACAAAGTAAACAACACCAATAAAAATAATAATAACAAACAACAAGGCGAAAAAAAAGAAGGAGATTCTACTATAAAACCAAATAGAAGAAACAACAACCGAAATAAGAATAATAGAAACAATAAAAACAGGAGAAATAATACAAATGCTAACAAAAAACCGAAACAAGATGGAAATAATACGTCTAAAAAAACGGATTAATTTTTTGTCGCTCTTTTGTTTCTTAATAGCTATTAGTACATCTTTTGTTTCTTGTAGCGAAAGAGGTGTAATTAAAAACGAAAGTAAAGCTATAAGCAACGAAACTTGGAGTGAAAAAGAACCTATTTTATTTGAATTTGATATAAAAGATACAGTTAATTATTTTGATGTATTGATAACCCTTAGAAATAATGAAAATTATGAATGGTCAAATGTTTATCTTTTTTCTGACCTTAGTTTTCCAAACGGAAAAACAAGAAGAGATACTTTAGAAATAACATTAGCCGACAAATATGGCAATTGGCTAGGTAATAATTCAGGAACTCTAATTACAACCGAAGCTAGGTTAATCAATCATCGTAAATTTCCATTAAGTGGGGCATATAAAATGCTTATTACACATGGAATGCGAGTAAAAGAATTGAAAAATGTATCAAGTATAGGTTTGAAAATAAAACAATGGGAAGCTAAGAATAAATAAGCTATGTACCCAACATTATATCATTTTTTCTGGAGTACTTTTGGATTAGAAATTAGCTTTTTAAGGTACTTCAATACATTTGGTTTATTGGTAGCGATAGCCTTTCTAGTGGGAAAATTTGTTTTTTCCTTAGAAATAAAACGTAAAACAAAATTAGGCTTATTACCTCATCAAAAAAACACTCCCTCTCCACAAGACCACGTTAGCGTTATTATGCTTATAGCCATTATATTTGGCTTTTTAGGGGCTAAATTATTTGCATGGTTAGAAAACCCAATTCCCTTAGCCGAATTCTTTATAGATCCTTTTAGTGGTTTAACCATTTACGGCGGTTTAATCTTAGCTTTTTTTACCGCTTTCTTTTATTTAAAATGGTATAAAATGCCCGTATTACACTTTATGGACGCCATAGCTCCTGCCCTCATGTTAGCTTATGGAATTGGTCGTTTAGGCTGTCATTTGAGTGGAGATGGAGACTGGGGAATTGTAAACAAAACCACTAGCCCAAGTTGGATTCCAAATTGGCTTTGGAGCTACAATTACCCCAACAATGTATTGGGTGAAGGCGTTTTAATTCCAAATTGTACTTACAACGATTACTGTTACCAATTACTAACCCCTGTTTATCCAACACCTTTGTATGAAACAATCGCATCAATACTACTTTTTATAATACTGTGGAAACTGCGAACAAAACTAAAAATAGCAGGTCAATTATTTTTTATTTATTTGATTTTTAATGGAATAGAACGCTTTTTTATCGAAAAAATAAGAATCAACGAAGTTTATAATATACTAGGTCAAAAAATAACTCAAGCCGAACTTATTTCTTTAGCTTTTATATTGATTGGTATGGTTGGATTTTTCTTGCTAAAAAACAGAAAATTATAGCCGTTTTTGAATTAAAATTAACCCCATCTTTTCCAACGAAACAACCAATAAGAAAGTAGAATATTCCCTAATCCAGCAGCTATAAATGCTAAAATATAAAAAGGCCAATCTCCTATTACTAACGGGTTTTCTACAATTGGTTTTTCGCTTAAAAACATATAATTCCCTCCTGTAAAATAATTAAAAACACCTAAAATTGACATTAAAATTAAACCTAACAAAAACGTGTAAATCCAAGAATTTTTCCTTAATCGCTTACCTTTTACGTAAAAAAAGTATAAACCAAAAATCATAATTAAAGCATGAGAAAGGTAATAATCAACATGGGTCAAAGGATTATAAATCATTGCTATTTCTGGAGTTAAAAGAGATTGTAAGGCTCCCCCTAAGCCAAGCATTATAATAAATTCAAACAATAATTGATTAAATTTAAACATTAAAAAACCACCCAATATTCTCGAAATATCGCAGAGCTGTAATGGTAGAGTTTCACCAGCATTCCAAGTATTAGTATAAATATAATAAATCTGCCAAACCAACACATGGAGTACAATGTAAACAAAAAATCCAATTTCCCATTTGCGTTGAATTGCTTCAGTTTGTTTTTTTAAATACTTTAAAATAATAGTAATAAAAACTATAGAAAGTAAATTTCCAATCCACCAGCTTAAAGACAATGGAGGAATAATTGTATGTGTAATTAGTAAGTTTATCATTTATTTTTCGAATATAATAATAAAAATAGAAATGAATATTGATAACACTTGATAAAAACTTATCTTCGGCGTACTTAATCAATTAACAATTTTATACAATTATGAAAAAAATTATTTCAATCTTAATTTTAGCATTATCGGTAATGCTATTTTCTTGTGGTTCTGATACTACAAACGAAACTAATCATGCTAAAGAACAACACGAAAATCATTCTGGACACGATCAAGATAGCCATAGTGCTACTCACTCAAAAACAGACGAACATACCTGTTCTAATAAGTGTACAACTGGAACTCATAAATGTGGAGACCATTGTGGATGTGGCGATGCATGTGCATGTACTAAAGAAAGTTCTTGCTCTGGAGAGTGTAAAATAAAAAGCTAATCCAATAATGTACTTCATTAGAAATATTAAATTGAAACCTTGAATATTTAGTGGAAACATTACCGCATTAAAAAAAAAGCATATCTTTACAATGGTTCAACGGGGCAAAATGCGAACGTAGATCCGTCCTCTTTAGTTGGGAGACGTACCAACTATTTAAAAGCCTTTTCATTAATTTGGAGAGGTTTTTAAATTTACAATGTTATTTAAACATTGATTAAATTACCTATAAAAAACAACTTTACTAAATTACGGGGCTAAAACTCAAAACAAAAAAACCTAACCAATTGATAAACAAAAGATTAGGTTTTTAAATTGAGGTCTCTGCCGGATTCGAACCGGCGTAGATAGTTTTGCAGACTACTGCCTAGCCACTCGGCCAAGAGACCTTTTTTATGCGTGGGTTCAAAGATAAAATAAATTATCTATTCTTCAACTATAACATTACTTTTTTTTGTTGTTATTTATTCTTCTTGTATTTTTTAATCACAAAATTAAATTTATTTTTCTCGTCTTTTAAATGAGTTAATAGCGTTTCTTCGTCCCATTTAGTAGTGTCAAAATCAGGAAAAAATGTATCGCCTTCAAATTCTTCCAAAACATGAGTAATGTACATTTGATCAACTAAATTATTTTCTAATACAGCTTGGTAAATTTGCCCCCCTCCAATAATAAAACATTCTGTTTCTCCATTCTTACGAGCTAAATCTATTGCTGCTACAATACTATTTTTAATTTCACAACCAATCGCTTTATAATCTTTTTTACGGGTAACAACTATATTGGTTCTATCTTTTAAAGGTCTATATTTTTCGGGTATAGATTCATAATTTTTTCTTCCCGTAATAATATAATGATTAAGCGTTGTAGCTTTAAAAAAAGCCATATCTTTTGGCAAATGCCAAATCAAACCATTATCTTTTCCTATAACATTATTATTGGCTACAGCTACTATAAGTGAAACAATCATTGTTTTTTTATTTTATCTAAATAGATACAGCTGCTTTTATATGTGCATCTGGATTGTAATTAATCAATTCAAAATCTTCGAATTTGAAATCAAAAATTGAAGTTACCTTAGGGTTTATTTTCATTGTCGGCAATTTCTTAGGAGTTCTTTCCAATTGTTTTTTAGCCTGTTCTATGTGATTACTGTACAAATGAACATCTCCAAAAGTGTGTACAAAATCGCCAGCTTCCAAACCACAAACTTGTGCCATCATCATCGTTAGCAAAGCATAAGAAGCAATATTAAATGGAACACCCAAAAAAGTATCGGCACTTCTTTGATAAAGTTGACAAGACAATTTTCCATCGGCAACATAAAACTGAAAAAATGCATGACAAGGAGGCAACGCCGCTTTTCCTTTTTTTACATTTTCGGCAAACGTTAAACCATTATCGGGCAGTACACTAGGATTCCAAGCCGAAACAATCATTCTCCTACTGTTAGGGTTGTTTTTTATCGTATTTACAACCTCTTCTATTTGATCTAAATCTTCGCTATTCCAATTTCTCCATTGATGCCCATAAATAGGTCCAAGATTCCCATTTTCATCAGCCCAATCGTCCCAAATTCTGACCCCATTTTCTTTTAAATAGTTAATATTGGTATCGCCTTTCAAAAACCAAAGTAGCTCGTGAATAATAGATTTTAAATGAAGTTTTTTAGTCGTCAACACAGGAAACCCTTCCGACAAATCGAATCGCATTTGATAACCAAAACAACTCGTCGTACCCGTACCTGTTCTATCTCCTTTGGTAGAACCGTTTTCTAAAATATGATCTAATAATTCTAAATATTGTTGCATCGCAAGGCTTTGTATATGATAAAAAACAAAGTTAGCATTTTTTTACTTTCTCCTTAAAAAAAAGTGAATAGAAAACCTAAAATTATAAGCACCCTAAATTAAGTTATATTTAATTTTTTGGGCGTTCGAGCGGGCTATCCACTTGTAGTTTTTGTCTTTCAAAAAAGTAACACTAAGCCCAAAAGGAGCTTCTAAAGTCGCTCTTTTAGACTAAGTTTTACTAGTTTTTTTAAAAACAAAAAGCTACCGTTTCTATCCCTAACGCTAAGTTTTTACACACATTAAATATTTCTTACCCCATTAAATAAAAATATTACACGCTATATGTACTAAAAAGAATATAAACATTAACTTAGTCGAAAAAATAATCTTATGATACAAGAAATTTTCACTTCTATGGGAATAGGAACAATTATATTAGCTGTTCTAATCTTTAAATCAATCGTTATGGTTGAGCAAAAAACAATTATTGTAATCCAACGGCTTGGAAAATTTCAACAAATGGCAAAAGCTGGTCTAAATTTCATAATTCCTTTTATAGACACCAAAGCAGGTAGCTTAAACATGAGGGTTCAGCAATTAGATGTCGATATAGAAACAAAAACACACGACGATGTATTTGTAAATTTAAGAGTTTCGGTTCAATACAAAGTAATGCCCGACAAACTGATAGATGCATTTTACGCATTAGAAAGTCCAAGACACCAAATATCGTCATATATATTTGACGATGTAAGAGCAGAAGTTCCAAAAATGGAGCTCGATGATGTGTTTTCTAAAAAAGACGATATAGCCGATGCCGTAAGACAGAATCTATCCGAATCAATGTTTGAATATGGATATGTAATCGTAAAAGCTCTAATTACCGACATTGACCCCGACGCTCATGTAAAAGAATCGATGAATAAAATTAACGCTGCTAAACGAGAAAAAGAAGCAGCCGTAGAAGAAGCAGAAGCGCTAAAGATTAGAGTTGTAAAAGCCGCTGAAGCAGATGCTGAATCAAAAAGATTGTCGGGAGAAGGTATTGCACAACAACGTTTAGAAATTGTAAGAGGATTTAAAGAATCGGTAGAAGATTTCCAAAAAACATTGAAAGACATTACCCACGAAGAAGTTATGCAATTTGTTTTATTAACCCAATATTTCGACACTTTAAACAACATTGGTCAAAACGGAAAAAACACTTCAATCTTAATTCCCCATTCTCCAGGTTCTGTAAAAGATTTTCAACAACAAATGATGGAAGGAACACTTGTTGGCAGTAAACTACAGGAGGCTTCTGACAAAGAATAGTATTGTAAAACACGTGATGAATAAGCTTACATATAAAGAAAATAGGAACATTATAAAACTTTTTCCTATCCTTTTTTTTGTACTTTCTTGCCTTTCCTCTTTTGCTCAACTAAAAGCTGGGTTCAACGCTAAAGAATTTAAAGATTTACTTTTAATTTCTGCACAAACAAATGCGAACCTAGAACAAAAAAAGAGCTATAACCTCCCTTTGCTATATACTAAACAGTATTCGTCAGACACTGTTGGGTTCGATAATTTGTGGGAACTCTGGATAGGTAAAAAAACAGCAGTAATTAGCATTAGAGCTTCCACTAATAAAGAAATCAGTTGGCTTGCAGATTTTCATGCTACAATGACACCTGCTAAAGGAAATATCACCTTAACAGCATCCAAATCGTTTAATTATAACCTATCGAATAATAGTCAAGCCTTAGTGCATTCAGGATGGCTTATGAGTCTAGCCTATCTGGCAAATGATATAGAGTTAAAAATAAAAGAATACTCAAAAAAGGGAATTGAAAACTTTATAATAACAGGACATAGCCAAGGGGGAGCAATAGCAATGTTACTTCGAGCTCATTTAAACAACCTACAACAACAAAATAAAATTTCTTCTAATTTAATTTTTAAAATATATTGTAGCGGAACACCTAAAGTAGGTAATTTATATTTTGCCTATGAATATGAAAAATTGACACAAAATGGCTGGGGATTTAACATTATAAATACTAAAGATTGGGTTCCTGAAACTCCTATTTCTATTCAAAAGCTAAATGATTTTAATAAAACAAACCTTTTTACTTCTACTAAACAAAAAATAAAAAAACAAAATATTTTCAAAAAAATACTATTTAACTTTTTATACAAAAAAATAGACCATCCAACCCGAAAAGCAGAAAAAAAATACAGTAATATTTTAGGCAAAAGAGTAGCCAATAGAATTCATAAAACATTGCCTTATATTTCAATTCCTCCCAATGCACACTCTTTCAATTACGTAAGAATTGGAACTCCCATATTACTATTCCCCGATGAAAATTATTTAAAATTATTTCCCGACAACAATGATACTGTTTTTATACATCACTCTTTCGAACCATACTTGTATCTAATAGAACAACTTATTTTATCTAAATAATAAATTTTACTTACACATGAACATCGCAATTCTATCAAGAGACGAAAATATTTATTCTACCTGTCGAATAAAGCAAGAAGGAAGAGAAAGAGGGCATAGAATGTATATAATAGACCATACACAATGCAATATAGTAATTGAAAACAAACGCCCTAAACTCTATTTTAAAAATCAATTAATAGACCATATAGATGCTATAATTCCTAGAATTGGAGCAAATGTAACCGATATTGGAGCGTCTGTAATTCAGCATTTCGAAAGTATGGGGGTTTTTACAACGCTCCCTTCTAGCGTTTTAATCAACTCTAGAAACAAAATGAAAAGCTTACAAATTTTATCACAAGAAAAAGTAAGCATTCCTAACACATGCTACGTCAACCAATTGGAAGACACTAAAATACTAGAAAAAGTTTTAGGAAACCCTCCATGGATACTTAAAATTCCAGAAGGAACACAAGGTATTGGCGTTATTTTATCAGAAACGTTAGCAGCCGCAGAATCAACTATTGAAACCTTATTAAAACTCAACACTAAGGTAATTGTTCAAGAATTTATAAAAGAAAGTAAAGCAACAGATATAAGGGTACTTGTGGTAAATGGAAAAATACTAGGAGCAATGAAACGTACAGCTTCTTCTGGGTTTCGTTCCAATTTGCACCGAGGAGCAACAGGAACACCTGTCGAACTCACTAAAAAAGAAGAAAAACTAGCCTTAAAAGCTACCAAAATATTAGGGTTAAACATTGCAGGAGTTGACATTATACAAAGCAACAAAGGATCGCTTATATTAGAAGTTAATTCGTCTCCTGGATTGGAAGGAATAGAAGATAATACGCCTAAAAATGTAGCAAAAGAAATTATAATCGCTACCGAAGACCTATTCTCCGCTTATAATTAAATTTTTTCTATTTATTTTTTTTCGCTTTTTATAGGCTTTTATTTCTAGTTTCATCGCTGGATATTCTATGTTTCCATAATTTTCTTGAATTTCAATGTATTTCTATTTTAACCCGACTTGACTTTTTTTACCCGAATATAAATTTTCTTAAAAATATTTTTTTTCTTAAGATACTCATTATCAATGAGTAGAGTT